>MDVR01000007.1 GCA_001940725.1 Candidatus Heimdallarchaeota archaeon LC_2
TGTTTCATTTATTTTTTATATAACTATAATTTACATGCTGAATTGGGTCAGCTTGCCGACTTGGGTGTGCAAAACAAAAGTATAAATTCCAACAAATATCGAGCGATCGAGCGATTCATTTAGGAGATGTACAAAAATCATTGAAAATCAAGTATATATTTTTCATGATTCAATATTATTTTTAAGTTTTAGATATTCTAACTATTTGAGTGGCACTAGAAATTTTAACTGCTTTAGATTTTATTGCCTTTATAATTGAATCTTTTACTTTTGTCGCAATAATCGCCTATTATTTTGGGCCTGGAACCAATATATCCAAATGCAGATCTATTGTTGTCGATGAAAATATATTGGGTTATTGGAGAATATCACTATATACCCAAAGTTTATCTGTTTGGCTTGCTGCAATTTATACTTTTATTTTTCCCTCCCCTAGTCGTTTCTTGTTTCATTTAATTTTTTATATAACTATAATTTACATGCTGAATTGGGTCAGCTTGCCGACTTGGGTGTGCAAAACAAAAGTATAAATTCCAACAAATATCGAGCGATCGAGCGATTCATTTAGGAGATGTACAAAAATCATTGAAAATCAAGTATATATTTTTCATGATTCAATATTATTTTTAAGTTTTAGATATTCTAACTATTTGAGTGGCACTAGAAATTTTAACTGCTTTAGATTTTATTGCCTTTATAATTGAATCTTTTACTTTTGTCGCAATAATCGCCTATTATTTTGGGCCTGGAACCAATATATCCAAATGCAGATCTATTGTTGTCGATGAAAATATATTGGGTTATTGGAGAATATCACTATATACCCAAAGTTTATCTGTTTGGCTTGCTGCAATTTATACTTTTATTTTTCCCTCCCCTAGTCGTTTCTTGTTTCATTTAATTTTTTATATAACTATAATTTACATGCTGAATTGGGTCAGCTTGCCGACTTGGGTGTGCAAAACAAAAGGCTATGGAGGCATGTGTAATTGTGACTTCTATGGATACAATGATCTGACCCCTATGCTTACACTTAGCGCAATTGGTGGTTTAATTTTTGCTTTTATTGATTTAACAGCATCTCAATCAATTTTAATGTTGGCATTGCTCACATTTTTTGCTATAATTGTATTTTTCTTTTTACCAGAAAGAGAAGCGGTGCCCTTAAAATATCCTCCTGAGTTATTGCTACATTCAGTTGACGAACTCCAAGCCTTCTTACTTGAAAATCCTGCAGAAATTAAATTAATAACCTTGCTCAGGGACACCTGTGACTTCTGTGTCATTCAAGTAGATGAAATTGCTCGAGTGCCTAAAGAACTTGTTCACTCCAGATTACGTATATTTGATTTATCTGTGCAGACCCTCGATCCAATACTAGCTTTAACGCTTAATCTACATAATATCGATTTATCTAAAATGCCCGTCCCTTCAACTAGAATCTATGATCAAGGAATGGAAATAGAAATTAAGGATGGTGTTTTATCATCTCCCGAGATGGAACAACTTCTAAACCCATTTTAATACTTGATTTGGCAATTTAAACATCAATAAAATTGAGCAAATCCTTACTCCTTTCTGATTTAAAAAATGATCATTTAAATTTGGTAAAATGAATATTTGCTAATCCAAGTTGATTAATTTAGCAGCTATGACTGGAATTTACAGATATTTCTTTAATAAGTAAAATTATTGATTAATTGTGTTTTTACAACCTTCACTTGATGAAGATATAAAAAATTGGTTAAATGAAGATATTCCGAATTGGGATCCACATTCAGTAGGGATTGATCAAGAGCACGACGTAAAAGCATCCATTATTGCGAAACAAGATGGCACAATATCAGGTGTTTCAGTACTTAAGAGAGTATTTGAGTTATGCAACATACAGGTAACAGTCAATGTAAATGATGGTTCTCACATTACAAAAGGGACAAATATATGTACTTTACTCGGAAAATCAATATCAATACTCCAAGCAGAAAGAACTGCACTTAATATTTTTACTCATATGTCTGGTATCACCACAATGACTTCCAAAATGGTAGAGTTAGTCAGAAAAAATGGTTCTAATATTAAAATTGCTGGTACTCGCAAAACATTACCAGGTTTAAGAAAATATCAGAAATATGCAATTTATTGTGGTGGTGGAGATACTCATCGTATAAATTTAGAATCAATGATAATGCTAAAAGAGAACCATATTTCTCAGTTTAATTCAATTACTGACGCAATACTGTCATACAAAGCAAAATCATCCTTTAGTTTGAAAATCGAAGTTGAAGTAAGAACATTGAAAGAGGCTTTAGAAGCAGCAAAACAAAATGTTGATATAATAATGTTAGATAATTTTGATTTATCAAAACTCACGGATACAATTAAACAAATAAAAAATATAAATCGAGCAGTGTTAATTGAAATATCAGGAAGAATATCAATTGATAATATATCTGATTATTTGCAATATCCTGTAGATATAATATCTAGTGGTGCTTTAACTCATTCGAATGTTGTTTTTGATACAAGTTTGTTATTTGATGATTTGTAAAATAAAGAGAATAAATTTATTATTTAATTATTGTTTAACAACAGCCACCGGAATCAGAACCGCAGCCAGTAGCTTGTGCACTAGCATCACCACAACATGAGTCACCGCCGCAGCCACCACCACCCATTTGGGCTAAAAGTTCTTCTGCTTCCGGATTACTAATCCTAAATCCTTTCTTCTCTCCAGTTGTATCAAAATCAACTGTGGCACCTTCTACGTATTGATAAGAAATCTTATCAACTACCACTGGCAGTTCCTGAATAACGAATTCTGCATCATCTGGTTGTTTTTTCATATCAATCGCCATTCCGAATCCTACACCGCTTTGACCACTTTGAACAAAAATTCTAAGGAACAAACCTTCTTGATCTTGTTGTTTAATAACATCTTTTACTTGTGCTAAAGCTTGATCAGAGATTGTTACAAATGATGTTTCAGTTTTGCTTTCTTGATCTAATACCATTTTAATCTAATTTATGTTTCGAATCATCCTTTATAAATTGTCCCTAAAGTAAATTAGTCAAAATATCTCCGAAATTTACTAATCAAATATAAAATCAGACACGAATCGGAGTTTACTTGAATGTCAGGTTTTAATAAGTCATTGTCAAATGGAAAATTTAATTCCTTCTAGATCCGATATGATTAAGTCAATATCTGACAAAGAATATGATGTTGTTATTGTTGGAGGGGGTGTGACAGGAGCAGGAGTTGCACGTGATGCGATTTTAAGAGGATTGAAAGTGTTACTACTAGAAAAAGGAGACTTTGCCAGTGGTACAAGCTCTATGACAAGTAAAATGATACATGGAGGGTTAAGGTATTTAAAAAACTATGAATTCCGATTAGTAAGGCAGGCTGCACTCGAACGTAGAGTACATCTAGACATCGCACCACATTTAGCGGAAGTCAGGGAATTCCTTGTACCTTTGTATAAATGGAATCCAGACGGAACCTTTATGTTACGCCTAGGCTTAATATTGTATAACTTACTTGCTTTACCCAAAAGAATTGGAAAACATAAAAATTTGGATCCAAAGAAATTGGTTGAAAAAATGTCTCTTTTAGAAAATGATGACTTAATTGGAGGGGCACTTTTTCATGATGTGGTTACTAATGATGCGAGATTAACCTTAGCTAATTGTCTTTCTGCTGCAGCCGGAGGAGCAGATATAATTAATTATATGGAAATGGATTCTTGGGAAACTTATGATGGAGAAGTTCATGTAAAAGCCACAGATGTGTTGACGACCAAAACATATGAAATCACAGCTAAATATATCATTTTATGTGTTGGTCCATGGTCACAAATAACAGAATCCAAAGGAATTGATTTTGAGGGACAAGCTAGAGTTCGACTAACAAGAGGAACACATATTGTTCTAAAGAAAAAAGTAATTGAATACCCGTGTCTTCTCATGAATGAAGATAATAGGCCTATATTTTTGATACCTGGAGATAATTATGATTTAGCTGGAACAACAGATTTAGATCATGATGGCACTCCAGATGACGTTAAACCGACATTTGAAGAAGTTGAATATATTCTTAATGCTGTCAACAAACTATTCCCAAATATGAAATATTCAGAAAATGATGTCATTGCATCTTTTGCAGGGGTTCGTCCTCTTGTTAGTAAAGAAGGGGTAAAAGAAGGAAAAGTATCAAGAGAACATTCAATATTCCAAGATCGAACAAATAGAACGGTCACAATTGTTGGTGGTAAGCTTACTACTTATAGAGTGATGAGTAAACAAGCATTGGATAAAGTGATCAAGGCCATGGGCACTTTGAAAGGAAAATGTATGACTCAAAAACTACCTCTATGGGGTGGAGAGGTAGATGATTGGGAGAGTTTCAAATCTGAGAAAATCGAAGAATTACAAAACGAGTTTTCATTGTCAAGTGCTTCTGCTAATATGTTAGTCAAATGGTATGGATCTGAAGTTGACTATTTCAAGGAATTCATTAAACAAAATGGAACTACCTTGCTATTACCAAATCGACCTTGGTTAGAGGCTCAAGTAATTTATAGTTGTAGAGTCGAATTAGCACAGACACCCATTGATGTACTTCGTAGAAGGACCAATATTATGTTTGAAGAGAATAACGGAGAAAATATTCTTGATAAAGTTGTAGAACTCATGTCAGAAGAACTAAAATGGGATACTCAAAAACAAAACTTGATGAAAACTCAAACTTTGGAATACATTAATAATTTCATACGTGTATCAAAATAAAAAGGTAGGTTTAAGCAACACAAGTATATAATAATCGATACCTTTTACTTTTAAGCATTTTCAAGAGACGATAGTGCAAGCACAAGATAGGGTAAGACTTGGTGGGGAAAATGAGGCAGAAGAGCAACCTGTGATTTTCATAGGTCATGGAGACGCAAAAGTAGCGATAGAATTTGATGACTGGAGTGAGAACCTAACAACATTTCTAGAAAAATTCCCACCTCCTACTGCCATTGTGGTTCTTTCAGCTCATTGGACAACTGATAGTGTTATCAAGATCACATCAAATGCTCTACCAGATCAATTATATGAATTTGAAGGGTTCCCTGAAGCACTTAATCAATTGACATACCCTTGTGATGGAGATCCAGAATTAGCTGCAATGTTAGCAGATATGTTAGAAAATGTAGGATTAGAAGTTATTTTAGATGAAAACAGAGGAATAGATCATGGTGCCTGGATCCCGCTTTACATAGCTTTTCCAAATGCAGATGTTCCAGTAATCGAAATCTCATTACCTTTAAATGCGTCTCCTATGCAAATTATGAATATTGGAACCGAATTAACCAATCTTAGAAAACAGGGGGTCCTTCTAATAGGGAGCGGTAATTTAGTATTCAATTTGGAGCTTGCAGATCAGACTAACAAATATAAACAAGTAGAAAATTGGACTTTGGAGACAGATAAATGGATTGACCAACAATTGAACGATGTAAATATTGAAGCTTTATTGGATTACAAAAAGCAGATGCCAAATTTAAAAAAAGCGGTACCAACTCTTGAACATTTTCTCCCCTTGTTTTTTGTCTTAGGAGCAATGAAACAAAAGGATCATTACATTACAATTTATGAGGGATACCACTATGGAACCGTCTCTATGAGATGTTTTGCGTTTACGTCACGTTAACAAAGGAAAATTAATTCCGTTTTTTTGGTAAAGTTAAGGTCTTCCAATTTTCTGTTGTAATTAGTTTAACAATAAAAATGATCTGACCTAGATGTGCTGAATAATGATCCATCTGACGGATGATAGCTTCAATTACTGTGTGAGGTTGAGATCGAATATTTATTATTTTCATTAAATCCTCTATTCGAAGATTTGAAATTGTTTCGAAGGTTATCTGCCAACCTTCCTCCCATTCTTGAATCAATTGCTCCTGGTCAATTTTGAGAAATTCATCAAATTCTGAATCTCTTTGACGAGTAGTTTTTTCACCATCAGTTGTCAAAAAATCGGTCCATCGAGATTTCATATTGCCACTAAAATGCCTTAGTAAAATTGATAAACTGTTAGAATCTTTGTCAGGTAGCCAGTGAAACATATCATAATCCAATACTTGATTAAATGATTTTTCAGCTCGTTCCTTGATTTTTTTAAGGGTTTCAATTATAGTTTCTAAAAAATGTTGACCTATTTCAGAACTCATTAAACAAAGAGAAATTATGTTGTTCTAATCAGTTATGATTGAAGATATTTAGAATAATCTAACATTATCCCTAGAGAATCTAACATCACATTTAATTGTAATAATTTAATAAAACAAAATGGCTGATGACGATAAGCGAGGCCAAATGTGATTAAAGTGACATTATATCAAAGTGTTAGACAATTTTGGAGAGACCCAAACACACCTGAATTTAGAGAAATTCAAAGACCCAGATTAATACAATGGAGAAGAGAGAATTCTGTTGTGCGAGTAAAGAGACCTACTCGAATTGATAGAGCTAGAGCTCTTGGATACAAAGCCAAACAAGGTTATGTTATTGTTCGTACAAAAGTTCGACGTGGAGCACGCAGAATGAGTAGACCACATAAAGGTAGAAAAGGGAAAAATTTAGCAATCGATAGAACTCCTGGAAGAAATCTTAGAGCTATAGCTGAAACAAGAACCATCAGAAAATTCACAAATCTTGAAGTTCTTGGCAGTTATTGGGTCGGACAAGATGGTAAATCCAAATGGTTTGAGATCATAATGGTCGATCCAGTACACCCATCCGTAACCAACGATTCAAGAATTAGTTGGATAAAATCCAAAAAGCACACAAGAAGAGCATTTAGAGGATTAACTTCTGCTGGAAGAAAAGGCCGAGGATTGCACAATAAAGGAAAAGGTGCTGAAAAAGCAAGGCCCAGTGGTAGAGCACACGGTAATAGAAACAAATAGAATCAATATAGCATTTTTAAAAATGTGATATTTCAATGATAAAATTATCTAAAATATCCTTCTCAACAATTTCTTATGTAACTGAAGATGTTAATTTAGTTATAGAAAGCGTCAAACAGTGTATCCCTGAACAATTTAGGGATAGTAAATTTAATTTACAAAAAATGCAATCACAGTTTGGAGATAAACTAGTTCTGATTTCAAATGAATTCAAAAATAAAAATGCGATTTCTATTATTGAGTACCTAGCTTTGAAAATGTCAGATAAAGACAAGCGATTTTTAGGTAATAAATTGAAGGAAAGATTAGATATGGAAGACAGAATTTTTCATTTAAGATTTAATAAATTCCTACCTCTCTCAAATCAAATTGCCCTGGGAGAAGGAAGTGACGTTATTAAGGTAGAAATAAAATACCAAGTTTTCACCTCCGATCAAAATACCTTTGAAAATGTTCGAAACTGTCTTGTAAAAGAAGGAATTATCCTAGAATGAAGAATCTAATTTTTGATTTTGAATTAGATCTACTATCAAATTCAGAATATTCTGAAATTATTGATTTTCTTAATGTGACAGATGTAGGTATTGAGGCCCATATTTCAGATTTATTGGATTTAAACAAAGCAGGGAGTATTAATGGTTTCTCAAAATTAACTTTAAGGGAAAGTGAAGGAATAAATACAAAAAACCTGAAAAATGAGCTATCTAAGAATCGAAAGAAATTTGAATTAATCATTGTTGAGCCGCTCTCTGCAGGTGTAGCTGCGATTGCTGCTAGGGATCGTCGAGTGGATGGTGTAAGGATAAGTCAAAATTCTATGTTAAAAATATTTAATACAAGATATGGTAGAAGATTAAGTGAAAATAAAAAATTGGTTGTTATTGATTTGAGTTTATTTTGGGATGGTCATTTGGCAAAGAATTTACGACCCTTATTCAGAGTATTGAGATCCTTTTCAAAATGTAACTTACAATACATATTATCCAAAAAATCCAATCACGTATCAAAATTAAGGACATACAGAGGATTACAATCTATCGGGAGATTGCTTGGAATTAGCAATAAACAATCAGATCTCAAATCTCTTAAAGAGTTGATTAATAAAAATCAAAAGAAAATAGAAGGAAAAATCCCAATTGAAGGAGTGGAAATCATCGAATGGTAGTAAAATTAGATCGAGTTAGATATATTCGTGTAGATTTCTTTGGTCAACCTCCTAGTATAGGCCATTTTATTAATGGACTGAGATCAAACGTAAGAAAATTAAAAGGAGAGCTCTTCCTCGCAACTTCGAATCTTCATGTTGTTGAATATAAAGACAAATATGCAATAATAAAGTCTACAAACAAATCTAGGGACACAATTGAAGCAGCTTTACAATTATTCGATTTTAATGAATTCATACTTGTTGTCAAAAAAGTTTCAGGCACATTGAAATCATTATCAAAGACTGCTATTGATGAAGAAAAAGATGAAATCGAATAATAAACTCTCTATTCATTAATGTCCTTTACTAACAATAATTAAAGACAAAAGACAATAATACCATGTGTGGAGATGAAGACAAAACCCCAGGAAGATCGAATTCGTGGGTTTCCACTTAATTCGGGTATGAATTTCCCGCGACAAACTGATTCACACATTTTATTTTAATTATATAGAAATTCAATTATTCGATGTTCTATTTGATTAAATTTCTTTCAGAGTACCTTTATAGAAATCATATTGATTGAATTTTTCAAATCCAATATCTTCATATAATTTTTGAGCTATCAAGTTATTTTCATTTACAAACAAAGTTGCAAGCCGATGCGATCTACGAATACTTAGTGTCACAGCAGAGGTTAGGGCTCTACCTATACCTTGATTTCGATATTCCTTTTTTACATAAATATTACCGAGTTGAACTGAATGCGGTGTTTCATAATGAGTTCCTGCTACCCCCATTATGGTTCCCTCGTTATCCTCAGCTACTATATACAAATCTGATTTTATCTGTAATGGATGATATATTCCCGCAAAATCACCGGTTTTTTCTTCCTGTTCCAAAAATTTTGTTACAATATCACGTTCTTCGTATGTTATTCCTCTCATCTTTGGGAGATTGGATATATCATAAATATCAACATCACCTTCAAACTTCATTGAAATATCTGTACCTAAATAATTCCATTCATAATGATCCCAACCTTCCCAAGGTAATTCATCAGTATTATCTTTAACAATTTTGGGAAAAACGACCATGATTTCTTTAAAATTTAAATCATTCACACATGATCTGATTGCATCCCAACCTTGAGGAAATGTTGGGGGAAAAACAATGATTGGACACTGGTATCCATTGAATATTGACCAACCAGAAACCAATTCATCTTCATCTATTAATTTGTAAATATCTGAAATCTGATTCATTGGAGCATGAATATCTGCAATTATTAGATCATTTACTAAATCTGTATCAGTCAAAATCGCGATTAAATGACCCATTTCAGCATTGCTTAAAGCAGGTTCTGTGGATATCAATGATTCATTTATAATTTAAGAATAAATTAACTTTCTTAAAGCAACAATACGTGTCAATTAAATTTGATTTAAACTTATAAGTCAAGAATTTACATCAATAGCATATTAATAGGTATATTTGATATCATTAAATCTAACCATAATTATAATGCACAGGAAATTACTAAAAAACATTTGAGTTTAATCATTACCAATGACCAATCCTCCAAAACCATAAAAGTAATAAAAATATAGTATTTTTATAATGAGCCTTAAGGCAGTCCTTGAAGATTCTGTTGACTATATAGAGAATTTTAGTAATTTATTAGAAAAAGAAGAATATAAACAAAAATCTGTCATTTACTTCACTGCTGACATACCAATAGAAATTATCTCCGCTGCAGGATTGATCCCAGTAAGAATTCCATCTGATGCGAATGGTCCTCAAAGCCAATATAATACAAACTCAGTACTTCAACCATTTATTTGTTCAAAGAGCCACCAATTTTTTGATTTCATTTCTAAGAATGGGAAAAATCTGATAGCAGGGATTTTTTCAGAAAATCATTGTGATTCATTACAGAATTTTTACGACGTAGTCAAAATGAACAAAACTTTAGATGATGATTTCCAATATTTTAGATTCTTGTTACCTATAAAGCGTGGGGGTAAGACAGAAACAAAGTATTATTTTAAAGAAATGCAACGTTTAGTATCATGGTTTGAAAATCTTACAGGAACACAAATCACTTTTGAAAATTTATCAAGTTCAATCCAATTGCATAATACAAAGAGAGCGCTATTAACACAAATCTCAAAATATATTAGAGATAGAGATCATCAAAAAATTACTATGTCAGAGTATGTGAAACTAAAACTGCTAACAGATATTATTCCAGTAAAGGAGAGCGTGGAAATTCTAAACAAAACAGTTGAATCTATCTCAAAAATAAAATCAGATAAGGAACAGGGTTCTACTCTTCCACGAGTTTTAATATCTGGAAGTATGTTTGATAATTTTAGACTGTTTGAATCGATTGAAATTTTAAATAAAACTTCTATTGCAACAGATTTATCATTCATCTCACGTTCTTCTGATTTTCAAATTCTAGTTCCTGAATTAGAAACTAAAGACAAGGATGAGTTACTAATGAACCTTGCAGAGGCCTACATAATAAATAAAATCCCAGATTCAGTACATCATCATCCTGGTAGAAGACTTGAATATTTAAAAAATTTAATTCATAATCACCAAATTGATGGAGTTGTGTTCATCCAATACAGTTTTTGTGATCCTGATGCATTTGAATCAAGAGGCCTTTCCCTGCATTTAGAAAAAAATATGAGTATACCTACATTAACCCTTGTAACTGACCCTCAATTAACGAATCTGAATCAGATGACAACAAGGGTTGAAGCATTTATGGAGAAAATTGGTGATTATTAATGAATGAAATAATAACATCTGAAACCCCAAGAAGAGAACCAGCGTATAATAAAATTCATAGTAGAAAATATAAAAAATCTATGAATAACTATTATCGTAACTCAAAAATATTACCAAGGATTCCTTTCATCAATAAAAAAGTTGCTTGGATAACCAGTGGGGCCCCAGTAGAGTTGCTAATTTCAGCTGGTGTGATAGTTCTTTATCCCGAAAACTATGCAGCAATTGTCGGAGGGTCAAAACAATCGGTAAAAGCATGTCAAGTAGCAGAAAATGAAGGATTCTCTAATGAACTTTGTAGTTATGCTAGATGTCATCTGGGTACGGTGTTTAAACCTTCAGAAAGTCTAATGAATGGACTAAGTAAACCTGATTTTTTAGTTTCATGTAATAATATCTGTGGTACAGTAGAAAAATGGTTTCAAGCAATAAGTGAATATTATGAAATTCCTCATTTCTACTTTGATACACCCCCTACAATTATATCACAGGAAAAGCATGTTTATGAATATGTTAGAAGTCAATTATTAGATTATATTGAATTTATAGAGGAACAAACAGATAAGAAACTTAGTGAGAAGAAAGTAGTTAAAACATTTCATTTATCAAATCAAGCTACAAAATTATGGATAGAAATCTTGGAAAGTAGCAAAAACAAACCTGCACCATTAAACTGTCCGGATCGCTTTATTACGATGGGACCAGTAGTAACTCAAAGAGGAAAACAACAGACGGTTGAAGTTTATCAAGAACTGCTTGCTGAGGTTAATAATCGCATATCTCGGGGAATAGGCGCACTAAAAAAAGAAAAAATAAGACTTCTTTGGGATAATATCGCCATTTGGTACAATCTGTATCCATTTTTCAATGAACTAGGAAAACGGGGAATAGGATTTCCTGTCGATACATATACTCATGCATGGAATATGACAATGGAAGTAACTGATTTAAATTCAGCAATAGATGCTTCAGCAAAAGTATATAGTCAAGTTTACCTAAATCAAGATTTGAATTATCGCATTGATTTAATTTCTAGATTAATTGAAGAATATAAATGTGATGGATTCGTACTTCATTCAAACAAAGCTTGTAAACGTTATAGTATGGGTATGTTGCCCTACAAAAAGGCAATTACCAAGAGAACAGGTGTCCCAGGTGTTATTATTGATGGAGATATGGTGGATGAGAGAAATTTTTCCGCGGAGCAAACCAAAACCAGAATTGAAAGCCTTATTGAAATCATAGAAAACAACCAACAAAACGAGGACAAATGAAATTGTATAGTCTAGGTATCGATATCGGATCAATAACTGCAAAAGCAGTGGTTTTGGAAGTTGATAATAATTCAATTGTTGGAAGTGTAATTATGCCAACTGGTTATAATACGAAAGAAACTGCAAATAAATTAGTATCTAAGTTACTTCCACAAGTTGATTTAATCATTGATGATATTGCTTACACTATTTCAACTGGGTACAGTAGAAAGAATGTTGACTTTTCAACACAACAAGTTACTGAAATAACATGTCAAGCAAAAGGTATATTTTTTCTTTTTCCTGACGCTAAAACAATTATTGATATCGGGGGACAAGACTCTAAGGCTATTAAGGTAGATAGCAAAGGGAATATGGTTGATTTTGAAATGAATGATAAATGTTCAGCAGGTACAGGACGCTTTCTTGAAGTTATGGCAAGGTCTTTAGATGTACCTCTTGAGACCATGTCAGCATTATCAACTCAAGATTATGTTCCAATAAGTTCAACTTGTACAGTATTTGCAGAATCAGAGGTTGTTTCGAGAATTGCCGAGGGAGCTGATCGTAATTCAATTATCGGAGGAATTCACCATTCTATCGCTTCGAAAATTCTTTCATTGGTGGGTAGAATAGATATTGAACCAAGAATTGTAATTACTGGTGGTGTAGCAAAAAACAAGGCTGTGGTAGATGCCATTGCTGAAAAGCTTGGTCACGATGTGTCTGTTCCAGAGATACCTCAATTAACTGGAGCATTAGGTGCTGCATTAATTGCTACAAAAAAAATTAAGAAATTAAATTCTAAGGGATAATCACTCAATTCTGATGATTTGTTTGATAATTATTAAAACCGATAATATTAATTCAATATATACGATCAAATAAAATTTGATCATAATCATTGGGCTGGTGGTGTAATGGAAGCACTCGAGCCTTCGAACCATTAAGTCTCAAAATGAGGTTTAATTTGAAGACAGCTCGCGATCGGGGTTCGATTCCCTGTCAGCCCGTTTTATATTTCCAGTAGATTTTCAACTGTTTTTACTGAGAATAATACTTCTACTCTATGCTCTCCATTTACATAACTTACTTTTTTGACCTCCGGATCATTAAGATCAAAGTATGTAGAATTTAAATTCGTCCATGAGTTTGTTTGAGTTTCTTTCCAAACATATCCCCGATACCGATTCAAAACGGCCCAAACGCCATTTGGGGCATGTATCCGCAATTCTATTTGTGAATCAAAATTCAATTCCTGATCTTTTCTTGCAGTTTGGACATATCGAACGAAATCCCTAACAAAGCCTTCGTCCATTAATTTCTTAGATACTTTAGTATTTAATAAAACCGTAATATTTCCTTCGGTCATGCAAGAATAATTTTCAGCAGTATGTATCTTAACTTTAACCTCATCTTTTGATAATTCAAATTCATCATTAAGATGCAATGTATTTCCATTAAGGGTATGTAACCAAGCCATTACTTTTTCCTGTGAAAGCTTTTGTAATTCTTTCTCAAGATTATGTGTTCGATTACCTAATTTCGGTCCTAGAACATCATATCGTGGTTTCAATGTGTAAAAAAGATAAGGGCTCAAATCTTGAACCATTAAGTCTCAAAATGAGGTTTAATTTGAAGACAGCTCGCGATCGGGGTTCGATTCCCTGTCAGCCCGTTTTATATTTCCAGTAGATTTTCAACTGTTTTTACTGAGAATAATACTTCTACTCTATGCTCTCCATTTACATAACTTACTTTTTTGACCTCCGGATCATTAAGATCAAAGTATGTAGAATTTAAATTCGTCCATGAGTTTGTTTGAGTTTCTTTCCAAACATATCCCCGATACCGATTCAAAACGGCCCAAACGCCATTTGGGGCATGTATCCGCAATTCTATTTGTGAATCAAAATTCAATTCCTGATCTTTTCTTGCAGTTTGGACATATCGAACGAAATCCCTAACAAAGCCTTCGTCCATTAATTTCTTAGATACTTTAGTATTTAATAAAACCGTAATATTTCCTTCGGTCATGCAAGAATAATTTTCAGCAGTATGTATCTTAACTTTAACCTCATCTTTTGATAATTCAAATTCATCATTAAGATGCAATGTATTTCCATTAAGGGTATGTAACCAAGCCATTACTTTTTCCTGTGAAAGCTTTTGTAATTCTTTCTCAAGATTATGTGTTCGATTACCTAATTTCGGTCCTAGAACATCATATCGTGGTTTCAATGTGTAAAAAAGATAAGGGCTCAAATCTTGAACAACTTCAACTTTCTTTACATTTAATTCCTCCAGCAAATCTTTACTATATTTGGAAAGAAGCAATTGTAAACTTGAATCTGAAGACCAAACAAGTAACTTTTCGAGTGGTTGCCGTACGCGCAATCCATTATTACTTCGTAAGTTTAATCCCATCGAAACCATATTTCTCAATCTGTAAACCTCATCTCTCAGTGTGGAATTAAATCTATCTGTAGATTGAGGATAATCACTCAAATGCACGCTTTCTTCAGTGAGATTATCATTATATTCTCGTAAAGATTGATATACAACCTCAGACATGAATGGAGTAAATGGAGCAAACAATCTACTTAAAGTCAATAAAACATCAAACAATGTTTTTAGTGCTGCTTTCTTGTCTTCATAATCATCATCTGCCCACAATCTCCTTCTAGATCTCCTGACAAACCAACTGGAAAGATCATCCATGAATTTTACAACCGTTTGCTGTAATTTTGTGAATTGATAATTTTCAAGCATTTCATTTACTTGGGTTACTGTAAAATCTAATTCAGAAAGAACCCATTCATCCAATACTGATAATTCTAGAGGATCTGACGAATACTTATAATTTTCGAAATCTGCTAGTGAAGTAAAGAATTTGAGAACATTCCATAATAAGAAAAGAGGACGTGAATATTTTGATTCTTCGTCAAGATTAAACCTCATATTTGTGGATTGATTCTGAGCTAAATACATTAATCGAAGAGTATCAGCCCCAAATTTTTCTACAGCATCACTGAACCATACAGCATTCCCTGTTGATTTATGCATTGGTTTATCATACTTATCATTGACCTTTTCGTAAGAAACAACCGTTTTAAATGGAGCTTTGCCTTCCAAGGTTACTGACATAAACATAGTTGCATAGAACCATAAGCGAGTTTGTTCTCTCATTTCACAAACAAAATCAGCTGGGAACCATTCATTCCAATATTCTTTATCAGTGAAATATTGTACTGTAGAAAATGGCATGGCACCAGCGTCCAACCAACAATCCCCGACCTCTTTTACTCTTTCAGCAGGCATTCCACATGATTCACACCATACTTGAACTTTATCAACCCAAGGGCGATGAAGTTCTTTGACTTCTGAGACGTCTCCAACAGCTCTATCAAAAAATTCTTGTTTTGATCCAATAACATTTAGATGGCCACAATCACATTTATAGAATGGTAAAGGCAATCCCCAGTATCTTTTTCTGCTTATACACCAGTCGCCCATATTCAGTAGCCAATCATCAAATAATTTACCAACATATGGAGGTTTCCATTCAACAGTTTTTGCAGCTTTTTGCATTAAAGGACGGACCTCTTCTGTGGATATAAACCACTCTTCAACTAAACGAAAGACCAATTCTTCTTTACAACGCCAACAGTGAGGATATCGATGTTCATAATTCTCAGTAGTCAAAAGAAGATCTTTTTTCTTTAAATCATCTAAAACCAAATTATTTACCTTGGTATAATGATGACCACTGAAATCGCCATATCCTTCATTATACAAACCATCCTCATTCAAAGGTGCAAGGGTAAGAAGATTATATTTTATTGAGAATTCATAATCATCATAACCACACCCTGGTGTAACGTGTATCATCCCAGACCCCTCATCTTCAGTTACTTCATCCCACAAGTACACATGATGTGATACCTCTGGACGTACTGACAATTCGGGAAACGGATCATAATACTCAAGTCTTTCAAGTACAGCTCCTTTAAATTCTTCAACAACTTTGCAATCCTTTAGTACTGAATCCTTTAACCACAATCCAGCGACAATCAATTTTCCCTCAGGTGTTTCGAATTTAGCATAATTTAAATCAGGATGAACCGCTACAGCCATATTTGCAGGTAAAGTCCACGGAGTTGTTGTCCAAACTAGGAGAGAAAAATCTTCGCCTAATACCTTAAATTTCACAAAAGGAGATCGATGTATCACCTTCTTATATGAATCTGCTTGTTCATGATTTGATAAGGATGTTCCGCATCTCCAACACCAAGGCATTGGTTTCTTGGCCTTATACAACCATCCTTTTTCATGACATACTTTCAAGAAATGCCATATTGCAGATATATTTTCATCAGTATGAGTAAAGTAACTATTTTCCCAATCCATATTCTGACCAAGTCGTTTTGATTGACTGGTCTGCAATTCGGAATATTTTTCTACTCTTTCCTTGGATGCTTCAGCAAATTTTTCCAATCCATAAGCCTCTATTTCCTTTTTAGATCCTAAGTTAAGTGATTTTTCAACTTCAACCTCAACCCAAAGTCCTTGAGTATCGAATCCATTTTGAAAACGTTGATCGAACCCTTGCATTGATTTAAATCTTTGAACTACATCTTTGTAAGTTCTTCCCCAAGCATGATGCACACCTAAGGGATTATTTGCTGTCAAGGGGCCGTCAAAGAAACTAAATTTTGGATTACCCTGATTTTTCATCAGTAATTTCTTTTGCAAGTCCATTCTTTCCCAAAAGCTAAGGACATTGTGTTCTAATTCTACTAGATCTCTGAGATCATTTGTTTCGAATAATTCTTGTGCAACATTGAATTTTTTAGCCATCCGAGTTGCGAATTTCATATTCACCTTTCATAATTTTCACCTTTTAATTTCTTAAAAAAACGATAAGTCTGAGTTTCACTAAAGTAAAACATTCCTTTAGTAAATAATAATTTGACAATTCCTCATTGTCTCAGACATATTCACTTATCACTTAAAATTATAAAAACCTGTTGATTTCACAGATATGCTTAAACTCTTGATTTAGTTTAATTTTAAGTCACGTAATAAGTAAAAATTATCGTTTTGCAAATAATTTTATTATTTTTTGATTATGTTAAATTGAATATTATTGTTATATTGTAGGAATTTCCATTGTTAATTAAAATGGAGAAAATGTATGATAAAGAATGAATGAATAAGACAGCTTTCACATGCGTCTTACACTACTAATAATATAGTTTTTTGTTAATAAACTTTATTGTCAATACCGACCAATTACACAATAAATAACCTATATACGAAACATTTATCCCAAAACTATTGGAAAAATACAATGTTTTGTATATATTTTGTAAAATATTATGCAATTATTTTTTATTAAAGAATGACCACCTCAATATATATGTGATATCTTGACCCATCCATTACTCCTTGTCTAACAAGATCCTGATGATCTAGGTAACTTTGATTATGAATTTCATAAATAAAATATGAAGAATTAATTTTTTAGACTACTAATCGGCAATACTGACAATCCCTCTTTATTTAAAATAAGAACAATTAGAAAAATCCTCAAGAAAATTTGAAATAAGATAGTAACATCATTTGAATTAAGTCAATTAAAATCACCACCTCAAATACGATTCTCATTAAATCAAATATTAGGAGAGTTATTGAGATTATCCATTGAGTTCTTGTAAGAAAATATGAAAGTAATTTGATTATACATTTTTACTTGGGCGAATATTTATTACTAAACAAGTTTAACTTGAATTATTCCAAATTATATCTTAATATCTGGATAGAAAATTGACTTTATGATAGTAAGGGGTATTGTTTTACGACTTTGAGGTTCTCCCATTTCTTACCTAATCCAAGATATTTACCGCTTTCAGGATTAAATGCAAAGAATAAGAACATTGCCCCATAAATTACGTGATCATCTAATAATGGATTGTGAGATACGCCTTTCTCAAAAGGTAATCCAGCAAGATACATTAGAGTCATTAATAATACTCCTGAGAATCCAGCAATTCGTACACCGACTCCCAAAATTAAGGATAAACCAATTCCAAATAATCCTATCATGAACATCCAATCTACCCATACTTGACCAGCCAAAGGTGTGAACAAATCTTCAAACCAACCTCCTGCTGCTCCAAATTTTAAAAATCCGGTTGTGGGTGAACCCCCGTTAATCCATGCGCTACTCTCTGAAGTATTGAATTCTAATCCAAATGTTTTATCAAGAAAAGCCCAGAGCATATATGCACCAAGGACAATTCGAGCCATACCAATAGGGTATCTGTAAGTGTTTGTTTCTTTAGACATTTACTGTGTTCCTCTTAGGCAGCTGTTTGACAGTTACCTTCACTATCAAATATATAGTTTTTTACTATTAAAGGTTTTGTTCAAAATCACTCACTTGCATAGTTTTTCAATATATTTTGCAACATATGGTGGTTTTTTTCGTGATTTTTCGTACATATGTGTTATTATTATGAATAAAGTAAATAATAGTTCATTGCACAAATAATATTACATCAGCATGCATAATTTCACAACTTATTTGTGTTTATATTCCTTAAATTCATACCATATTTGTAATATAGTCTTGTTTATGAAGTTATATTAATCATAATAACAATTCAAATTAAGACTAAAGTGTTCATTTTGCGATTTTTTATAATCAGGTTGCGTATAGTTCGTGTTACTTCTCACATAATCGATCATTAAACTAAATCGCAATTTACTTATTTTAACAATAGTTTCAATTTCTGCTGATTTGATATCCCCAAACTTTTTTGTGAAAAATTCAACGAAATGCGTGGTGTGCATATAATACCTACTTCATTATTAATTTGAATTGTATCCTGTCGCCTGTGTAATTCAATCATTGATGATGATCAATTTGCGTTTTTTATTTAGTTCTTCGTTTAATTATCCCATAAACTATTATGCCAAACAGTGACAACCAAGTTAAAGGACTATCAGATGTAGTTGAATTTATAACTGAGGATGTATCAGTATGGGATTTACCTGAACTTTGTTGATCAGTTGAAGTCGTCGTTATTGTAGTTTTCGTGTAAGTTGAAGTATTAGTTATCATGTCTTGAACTACAACATTGTCAAATATTATTCCGGGTTCTGATGTAAAATAAAAGGATTTTGACGTTTTGTATGTGTTATCTTGAACCTCAATACGAAGAGAATCATTAATGAATACTTTGAATAATCCTGTTTCATCTCTGGTTACTTCAATGTGATACCAGCCCTTGATTTCGTCTACTCTGTACTCTCCAATAATAAGAGTTGGATTTCGTCTGACAAGAAGAAATGAAGGAGCAGTATCATCAAATGGTTTCATCCAATTTGGTGGTCCATAAGTATATGGTGCAGAATAAATGAAAATGTCATAACAACAGAATGTACTGTCATAAAGAGGCACTTGATCTGGTTCCCGATCTTCTATGAAATAAATGTGAGTATGGTTAGAAGAGCCAAAAAAAGGTTCAACCTTTACATCAAAACTCCATGAGCCATAAGCAATCTGACTTTCATGGGTTGCATAACTAAAATTTCTAAATACCCTGTCACCATTAAAAACCAGTTCATTGTTTATAACATCAACCGAACCTTGGGTATATCGATCAGAGCCACTAGGAGGCGCGTAATATCCATTAATTATCCATCCATCGTGATCTCCATCATTGAAATCGTCTGACCAAGTAATTGATTGGGTTAATAAGTCATTTGATTGTGAAGTTATCAGATTTGATGAAGAGATCAAAAGTACAATCAGAAGTGGAAGATTGCTTAGGGTTTTATGTGTCATATATGAAGTTCGTATTATTTTTCTTAAATTACTTAATAAGTGTTATTTAACTCGAAAAAATACGCACAACCAATGTTTATATATGATTTACTTCGAACAAGATTTAATATAAAATTTTCCTTTAACTGAAAAGTTGTTGGGAAGTTAGATTACTAGTTGGTGGATCAAGAACATTAAAATCGATAGATCAATAATTACTTTGTCTTTAATAATCATAGGAATACAAGTGATAATTACAAGTTCGAATCTAAGTATCTTGGGTAATAATACAAACACAATCAAAACCGATCAAATCATTGAGGACTCAACAATAATAATTGGAAATGATGAATTCTTGGATTTTTCCGAGGATTATAATTTACCCGGTAATGGGTCCCAACAAAATCCATTTGTGATATCCAATTTTGAATTTTCACGCCCTGATGCTCCAACAAGTCCATATACCCCATTATTTTATCTTGAAGGAATTTCATACCATATTGTGATAACTGATAGCATATTTTATGAACGAAAATCAGAAGGATGTGGCCCTTGTGATGCTGGATTTGGACTTTCACCATTTACAATAAAAGGAGGGACAAATCTGACTATTCTTAGAAATATAATTGACATCGCAGTTTACGGAGACACAGGTATAAAAATTGAAGGTGATGATATTAAGATGATCGAAAATGATCTAGGCTGTGATAATACAGGAGGGGAGGAAGCATCGTTTAATGATTTTCTAATGAGCGGTAATCATAATGTATTCTCACGAAATTGCATTGGTTATACAATTCGGGGATTATATTTTAATGTCAATAGCTCGATTATTGAAAATAATATCATTCAAACCACATTTACTGGATCGAGAAGACTTTCAACATCTCCGGGTGAAATTGCAATGTCACTTAATGGTAATAATAATATTATACAAGATAACTTAATTACTAGTGTTTCAGTTGGCATTGTAGTTCATAATGGATTAAATAACCTTATTTATAATAATTCTATAACTTCAGGTTTGATTACTAATAATCAGCAAGATGCTATTGTTATTTCGGGTGGTTATACAACAGTAATCGGGAACACAATATCGAATTCTTACGGATATGGTATTAGCCTTGGATTTCTATATGGGGATGAAAATGAAATAGCAGATCAGCCAATTATATATAACAATTTTATTAACAATAGTATTAGCGTGAATGTTTTACCTTTCCAAACTCAAGCTTTCGATCAGAATGGATTGGCTTATTTTTCAAGTAATTTCTGGGATGACCACACAAACTTTGACGAAAATCAAGATGGAATTGCAGATGATCCGTATTTGATAATTAACAACACCGATAATGAGCCATTAATCAATCCAGTTTCTCCATCTGACACTCGCATTAATGAGATACTCAACCAACTAACTGTTTACAAACAATTGAAAGACGAGTTTGATCTTGACATCGACCTAAATGAGGAGTTTGATGATAGTACGAATGAATATTTGAATTTTCGCGAAAGTAAGCTCATTCTTGCTGGAATTGGATTATTCACACTCTCTGGTATTGGGTTTGCTGGTTACATCTGGTATCAAAGATCGATATTAACTCAAATATCGTCGTTAGTCATTAATGATCATACTAATCTTAATTTGAAAGAACTGTTCAATGGAAAATCTTCCGAATTTCTATTAATAGCGAATGGTGTTCTTAGACCTGATAAAAGTTATACATCAGGTTCTAAAATACCTGAAAAAATTTTTGAATTCAAGTTTTTAATGCATCCTGTCCGTCTATCAATAATGAAATTATTAGTTGAAAACCCATATACTACTAGCAATGAGATTAGAGAACGCTTGAAGATATCTTGGGGCGAGTTTTCCAACCATCTGAGAAACATGAGAAAAGCCAACTATATCGAAACAAAGGATCAATTCATTGATGGTATAAGACGCCAGGTAATGGTAGTTACAGATGATGGTAATACTAAATATCAACAGCTGATCTCGATACTTACTGAATTCATTACTTCGGGTGATTTTGAGTCTTACATGAATGATACAAAAAATATTGCGAATCAAGAATCAGGATTAAATTAATCAATCGATTTATTTTTTTATATATTTGTAATTCTAAAGCACAAAACATTGGAGTAATGCCCAGTAAAGAGAATAATGGTTGTATAGTGTAACAAATGTCAGACAATAAAGAACATAGCTCGTGTTATATGCAATTACCTATGCTAAAATTATAAAATTGAATGAATTTCGTTTTTCTCTTCTTCAGTCAGAAATGAGGCTTGTAAAGCATTTTTTGTAATAGACTTAAGATCCTCTAATGTGAATCCCAAATCAAGAAAGCGTAGATATTCTTTGTTTAAATTTGTATTAAAGAAGCCAGGATCATCTGTATTGAGTGAAATTTTACAACCCTTCTTGTACAGCTCTCTTACAGGATGATTACCTTCTTCTGCAATCCCGGTAAAGTAATTACTGTTTATTGAGATATCCAAATTAATTCCTCTCTTAATCAATGTTGATATCAACTTTTCATCATAGATTGATGTTATCCCATGTCCAATTCTATCAACTTGTAAAAGATTAATTGCATCCCATATACTCTGGGCACCATCCCATTCGCCAGCATGAGCAGCTAATTTCAAACCATTTTCACGTGCTAAATTGAAATGATCTACAAACAACCGACCGGGGTTGTCTAATTCATTTCCACCGATAGAGATTCCCTTTATCCAATTATTCAATTCAGGGTCATTTCGTCTCAATTTAATTATCACATTTAGACAATTCATCATACTTTCATATCCTGCCTGTCTAACCAGATCAATTACTAATCCAGTTTTACAATCATAAGAATCAAATGCTTCCATAATTGAATGCAATATCATACTCACCTCAAGCCCCATATCGATAAAAGGTTCCGGTGAAAATAGGAATTCAGTATACACGATGTTTTCGCGAATTAAATCTTGAGCAATACCCTCTGCGAGAATTTTAAAATCATCATATTCTCTAATGTGATTTACTACTACCCTAAAAGCCTCAAGAAATCCAACAAAATCCGGAAAAGAATAGAGTTCATCGATTTTACTCAAATCAATGTAAGAACTATTTGGGTGATTTCTTTTTATGAGATCATGAAATATTTTTGGAGTAATACATCCCTCAAAATGTCTGTGAAGTTCTACTTTTTTAAGATTCCGAACTTTATCCTCCATAAATTTATGTAATAGTTACGTGATAATAATATTTTCCTTAAAACCCTAATCTAAGTAAGATATAACAATAATATCCCATCCACTAATTTGATCTTCTTTTAACTAAAATGAATAGTCCAAATGATGAAAGACTCAAAACGATGCTTGGAAAATTAACTTCCAATGATCCTGATTTTGTATCTGGTGAATCAGTTATCACATTCCAATAAGTTGGAACTTTATCACTACTAAATTCGACAACTCCATTTGATAAATTCATGAAAGCTTTTACAAATGATACATCATCCTTGTAAGACCAAGAATTGGGATCACCCAAAGTAAGTTCATATGAACCATCAGGAAGAGTATCAATAGATGAATCCTCAAATAGTAATTCTGTATTTCCAGATATTGCTGTTAATCCTGGAGAATAATTGACATGAGTGATTGCCTCACCGCAAGCAATAGAATTGTAAATACGTGTACCATCTGAAATAGTAGGAGGATCAATAACTAAGTGAAATTTACAAGTATTTGAGTGTTGGATTTCGATCGAAGTATCATACCTATTCCATATCTCAGCTTCATAAATAACTTCGAATGTAGTATAACCAGTTCCCTTGTTGCTATTTCCTATGGATACAGAAGTTACTCTCGTAGTAAGTTGATTATCCACTTCAGGATGGGAATTAGATTGTGCCAATTGAATTTGGGTAGCAAAAAGGATTAATATTAAAAATACAAATATTCCACTAATTCGATAATTCATAAGTTAAGTTCTGCCTAATCTTATATAAAACCAATTTGAATTTCATTACACATTATAACTTCAAGATACTTCTATATTGCAAATTAAAATTAGAAGAAAGCAAATGTCTTAATCATTCAAAAAAGTATTCTTTTCAAGTTACCTTTTCTTGTAGCTATCCTAGGATGCTACGATAGGGATAATGACGGGAGCCCCTCTCAGAAAACCTATAGCCTTCTGAGCTAGTTTATTCAATACATATTCATCGTCAAAATATTTATCTTCAATATTACGTGAAGCATTAAGATCTGAAGTAAGGTTAAAACCACAGGATGTACACAAAAAATGTGCACCATTGCGATTATTGCGTGATATATATGCACAATTATTACATCGTTGTGATGTATATGCAGGATCGACATATATAATTTCAATATTTTTTTCCTTAGCTTTGTACTCTAGAAAAATTTGAAATTGATAGAAACCCCAAGAATTCAGTTCTCTACTTTGTCTTGATCTTTTACGATATCTGGCAGTTTTCCTTATTTTGATTAAATCTTCTAATATTATTGTTGAATTTAATTTCATATTTTGAATGAATGTTTTTGTAATACAATGGTTCTGATCCCTCTGAAACCGTCTTTCTCTACCAGCAATTTGTTTTAATCTTCTCTTTGCTGATGGAGTGCCTTTCTTCTGGAGTCCACGTTTAAGTCTAAAATATCGATTTTTTATCTCACGAAGACGTATACCATTGTAGAATTTATTTTGCGATGTTACTGCTATATGCTTTATACCACGATCAATACCAATAAATTGACCAGAATGTTTTCCTTCTACTTTAGAATACTTTCTGACAACAAAATGTAGAAAATATCTATCACCTCTCTTCAACAATTCAAAACTACGAAATTCCCAATCAACATATTGTTGATAACATTTCGGAAGAGAGTATTGAAGTGTCACTCGTTTTTTAGTTGTGGAGAGAGTCACATATCTCGATTCATGAAATATGGTTGAAGATCGGTAATCATATCGAATGGGGATTTTATTGGAGAAATTTACAAGTCGTCTTATTCTTTTTGCCTTCAAGCTCTTGATTACATCGACAGCCTTGTTTTTTGCATTAATTACAAGCTGAGAATTGAGCGAGGACTTTTCACGAACTGATTTGTAAATTGCATGATGAATTTTTATTCGATTAGAAGTATCGTTGGTGTAAGCGTAGTTGTATGCAGTTTGAGCCGCTTTGGAATATTCTTCAAAAGTTCTTTCTAATTCTTTTTTGATTTGATTATCTGGATAAACTTGAACTCGCAAAGTTCTCGTAAGAATACTCACTGTTTCATATTAGTTATTTTAAGTATTTAAGTACAGAATCAAAGAGGTAACTGAAAGTAATATGTCCATGACCATATGAATTGAAAGACAAAACAAATAAAATAAGTATACAATTTTAAATCATGATAAGCGAAAGGAAAAATCCTATGGTTATTTTATCTGAATCTGAAATTCTATCACTTAAAGAAAAAACGACATTAAATTCCGAAGAATTCACATTTTATAACATTTCATCCTTATCTAAATACGGCATCAATTTGGAAAAGATCCCATTTACAATAAGAATTCTAATGGAAAATATGATTCGTAATTATGATGGTTTTCTAGTTACACAAAATGATGTGAACTCTGTGTTAAATTGGCCAAATAGGGTTGGAGTCGCTGATGTACCATACATGCCGGCTCGAGTGGTTCTTCAAGATTTTACTGGGGTTCCCCTTATTGTTGATTTAGCCGCAATCAGAGAAAAAATGAGCGAGATAGGTGGAGATCCAGCTAAAATAAATCCGCTTGTGCCTACTGATTTAGTTATAGACCATTCCATTCAAGTTGATTCATTTGGTTCGTCTGATTCACTTCAAATTAATCAAGATCTCGAGTATTCAAGAAATCTAGAACGATATCAGCTAATCAAGTGGGCACAGCATAGTTTTGAAAATTTCAGAGTGATTCCACCTTCAAATGGCATAGTTCACCAAGTTAATCTTGAATATCTTGCATCAGTTGTTGATGTACGAGATTTCAAGGGAGAAAAAACCGCAGTAATTGATACATGTGTTGGTACAGATTCCCACACAACAATGATAAATGGATTAGGGATTTTAGGATGGGGAGTTGGAGGAATCGAAGCTGAAGCAGTTATGCTGGGGCAACCTTATAACATGTTATTGCCCGAAGTAATCGGATTCAAATTAACAAATGAATTGCCAGAAGGTACCACAGCAACAGACTTAGTACTTACAGTCGTACAGATGTTGAGACAAAAAGGAGTTGTTGCAAAATTTGTTGAGTTTTATGGACTTGGATTAGATAACTTATCCACACCTGATAAAGCAACGATTTCCAATATGTGTCCAGAGTATGGAGCAACTGTCGGCTTTTTCCCAATTGATGAAAGCACATTGGCGTATCTTCGTTTAACTGGAAGAAGTGAAGATCATATTCAATTTGTTGAAGAATATGCAAAGAAAAATTCGATTTTTAGAATGAGTGGATCACCTGACCCAGTATTTTCCGATACATTGGAATTAGATATGTCGACTGTTGAACCGTCTATATCCGGCCCTTTAAACCCTGAGGAAAGAGTCTCCTTACATGAAGCTTTGGAGAGAGCAATTGAATTTCAAGAAGCACACATTAGTAAAAGATCACCCAATGCAGAAGTACGTACTGCAGAGTTTGAATACAAGGGTGAAAATATTAAGTTAACTGATGGAAATATAGTCATTGCCGCAATAACAAGCTGTACTAATACTTCCAATCCCTCAGTAATGATAGGTTCGGGAATACTTGCAAAAAATGCTGTTGAAAAGGGTCTTACTACGAAACCATATATCAAAACTAGTTTTGCACCGGGATCATTAACTGTCACCCAGTACATGCAAAACCTTGATTTAGAAAAGTATCTAGATGAATTAGGCTTTCATACTGTTGGATATGGCTGTACTACATGTATTGGAAATAGTGGGCCTTTACCAGATGAAATTCATAAAGCAATTGTTGATAATGATTTATATTCTTCTGCTGTGTTAAGTGGAAATAGGAATTTTGCAGGTCGAGTACATTCATTAACATTAGGTAATTATTTAGCTTCACCCATGTTAGTTGTGGCATATGCCATTGCAGGTAGGACTGACATCGATTTAACTGAAGAACCTCTTGGGAAAGGAAAAGATGGACAGGATGTATTCCTAAAAGATATCTGGCCATCTCAGCAAGAAATTAAAACAGCAGTAGAGAAGGGATTAAACCCCCAAATGTTCAAAAGTATTAATGCTCGAATCCTTGATGGTGATATCAATTGGCAAATCCTAAAAGCACCCACATCTACTTTATTTGACTGGAAACCAGAATCAACTTATGTTAGGCTTCCACCATTTTTAGATGAATTCAACGCAAAGAGTGGTAATCCCAGTGACATAATAGGTGCAAGGGTCCTAGTACTTTTTGATGATAAAATTTCTACAGACCATATTAGTCCAGCTGGTTCAATTGCCATTGATAGTCCAGCGAGCAAATACCTACAATCAAATAACGTCGAAGTTGCAAATTTTAATTCTTATGGATCTAGAAGAGGAAATCATGAGGTAATGATAAGAGGCACATTTGCGAATGTCAAAGTGAAAAACCAACTTGTTGTTGGGACAGATGGTTGGTGGACTAAATATTTACCGTCAAATGAAGTCGATACAATATATAATGCTTCTCGTAAATATATTGATCAAGAAATACCCCTTATTGGAATTGGAGCTAATCAATATGGTCAGGGATCATCTCGTGATTGGGCAGCTAAAGGACCCGCTTTGTTAGGAATGGAAGCAGTAATCATTAAAAATATTGAAAGAATTCACAGAAGTAATCTCATTGGGATGGGTGTTCTACCCTTACAATTTGAAGAAGGTGAGGGATGGAGAGAATTAGATTTAGATGGATCAGAGGTATTTGATATAACCGGTATTTCTGAAGGGTTATCAGTATTGAAAAAACTTGATGTGAAGGCAACTAAATCTGATGGCAGTTATGTTTCATTTAAAGTAACAGCTAGATTAGATACAGAAGTTGAGATAGAATATTTCAAATATAAGGGTATTCTTAATTATGTACTTGCTCAACTATCTAAAGAGTAATCCTTTGATTTTATAATATCAATTACTTTGGAGTTCCAAATATAGTGACCTTTGCAATAATAACGGATTCAGCATCTGATATAGAACCAGAGTTTGAAAGAAAAGAGAATATCTTTATTGTACCAACTATAATTATTTTTGATAAAGAAGAGTTTAGAGATACAGAAATAAATCGAAATGAGTTTCTCAATCGCATTAAATCTGGTGATATAGCTACCACTTCACAACCTTCACCTGCAGATATTGATGATAAATATAGGGAAGCATTGAAAATCTCCGAAAGTAAGGAAATATTAGGAATCCATTTAACCTCTAGGCTCAGTGGTACATTTTCTACAGTTTATAGTGTGGTAAATAATTTGGAGACAGGTACCATAAAATTATTCGATTCACTGAGCATTTCAATAGGCTCCGGATATTTTGTTTATTTAGCGGCATTTCTTCGAAATAAAGGTTATTCATTAGATGAAACATTGAATATTCTGGTAAAAGCAAGAAATCAAATTCATGTCGAAATTTATATTCAAGGGGTTCCATACCTACATAGAAGTGGAAGAATAAGCCTTGGTCAATATTCATTGCTAAGATTATTGAGATTGAAACCTATTCTGAATATTGTTGATGGATTATTAGTACAGAAAGGTCTGGTATTTGGGCAATCTGGGGGATCTAAAAAACTAATTTCTAGGATTTTAAAGATAGATAAGGGTATGAATCCATTTATTATGATTGGTCACGCAACAAATCCTGAATTTATGGATATTTTTAGGAAGGAATTAGCTGTTTTAAATCCTTCACAAATTGCTGAAGTTGAAATTTGTAATACTTTGATTTCCCACACGGGTCTTGGACCATTGGGTATCGGCATAGCCCCAAGTTTTGAATCGTTAATTCAATAATCCTAAATTTACCTCTTAACTTATTTCTATTAATTAAGTACCTCTAAATGAAGAACCAAAAGAGCCTTTTGAAAAATCGCTAGATGGATGTGAAATCAAATGAAATGTCTACCTTTTCATGGGTTAAATTAAATAACTCAATATTTCATCTAATTTATAATACTGAGGAATATTAATGGCAGAAATAGAAATTCCAATGCCTTGGATCAAAACTCTTGAAGGTGTAAGAAAATCAAGTATTGAATACCAAGACATTTCAACTTATGGATTCATGAAATTGCAAGCAGAAACAGTCCCGGATCAACTTAGCATGATTTTTGGAGTAAAAGGTGGGAAAAGCCTTACCTACAGTGAGTTGCTTCAAAATGTAAAGAAAATGGCTGTAGCACTTGAACAGAAGGGAGTAAAGCATGGTTCAAAAATTGCACTAATGCTTCCTAATACCCCTCATTACGTCATCACACATTTTGCACTCCTTGCTCTAGGAGCAACTGTTGTGCAAACAAATCCGTTATATACAGGACGTGAGCTAAGACATATTCTTAGTGATTCCGGTGCAACTGGTATTATTTCTATTACTAGATTCGCACCATTGATTAACACCATCCTAGATGATCCTGAAAGCACCCTTGAGTGGGCAGTTTATGGTCAAATCGGAGATTATATGTCCCCAATTATTGTATTTCTTGGCAAATACATTTTGCGAAAATTAGATGATCCTGCAGTTCCATCCCATTCAAAGAATTTCAAATATAAAGACCTATTAAAATCAAACGATGGATCAGCTTTCAAAGAGGCAAAGATTAATTTGACCAAAGATCTTGCTTTGTTACAATATACAGGAGGAACTACTGGTCTCTCAAAAGGTGCAGCACTTTCATATATGAACATAAGTGCTAATGCTCAACAAGCAAGAGAATGTATCCATATGGTACCTAATGGGAAAGGCAGTGTTCTTACTGCACTACCACTTTTCCATAGTTTTGCACTGACTTCATGTCTTGGATTAGCAATCATGCTGGGTGTACCAATGATACTAGTTCCAAATCCTAGGGAACAACTGCCAACAGGTGAAGTACATACACTAATTGAAAAACATAAAATTACATTTGTACCAGGAGTTCCAACATTACTTAGCGGACTTTTGAACCATCCTAAAGCAAAGACAACTGATTGGAGCAATGTTATAGTTGCACTTTCAGGAGGAGCTGGACTACCAAAAGAACTTGCTAAACAATTCGAAAAAGTTACTGGAAAACAAGTTGTTGAAGGATACGGATTAAGCGAAACTTCGCCCTTATTAACCATAAATCCTATTGGTCATGATACAGTAAAACCCATAATAGGATCAATCGGCCTACCAGCACCCGACACAATAATTCGAATAGCAAATATGGATGATACCTCAAAAACCATGCCACTTGGAGAGAATGGAGAAATTGTGGCTAAAGGTCCTCAAGTGATGAACGGATATTATAATAAACCCGATGAAAATAAAAACGTGATAGTTGATGGTTGGTTTTTGACTGGTGATGTTGCATATATGGATGAACAAGGTTTCACCTATATAGTTGACCGAAAGAAAGATATGATTCTAGTAAGTGGTTATAATGTGTACCCACTTGAAGTTGAACAAGTGTTGTATTCTCATCCTGCCGTTCTAGAAGCAGCGGTTGCTGGCCTCCCACATGAAGTAAAAGGAGAGATTGTGGCTGCATGGATCATTTTACGAGAGGGTATGGCAGCTTCAGAAGAGGATATTTTGAAATATTGTAAAGAAAATCTTGCTGCATATAAGGTACCAAAGCAAATTACTTTTAGAGATGAACTACCAACAAGCTTGATTGGTAAAATACTGAGACGAAAATTACAAGAAGAAGCTGCATCTTCATAAGTTATGTACAAATTTACTTAATCCATAATATTAATAGAACTAAGTTTAATTAATCATCAATTAAATTTTGATTAAGCCCTTAGTGTAATCAAAAAACTTGGCTAGGCGAAAAAGGTAAGTATATCCTATGGAAATATACGATAATAAAGAAAATTGATTAGTAATTAACAGATCCAGATAGTTAAGTAAAATCATCCAAATCTTCTTGATGGTAAATATCCTCATAAACAGCATCTTTATTATCAAATACTTCATTGAAATCATCAATGTCTAATTGACCTACGAATTCATCAATAAATGCCTTCATAACCCAAAATATTACTGAGAAAACGAGAATGAAAATGATAAAATAAAATGTTGCTTCAATTGAAAAATCAGTAAAGATATCTGTTGCATGATTCATAGTCAAATATAGTAATAATTGAATAGGAATTGCAAGAACAAACACAATTGTATTTCTAAGTCGATCTTTCATCCAATTATATAATACTCAACAAAATATTTAATGATGATTATTGATGTTGAATTTTCAATTACTTTTTCCAAATGATGATGAAATAATCTACAAGAAGAGAAATATTTAGGATGTTATCATCTGATTTACTTAAACTATTAATTCAATATGATCCAATTGAAATTGTGGAAATCAGTGGATTAACTGGATATTTCGATGGGTATGTTTGGCATGAAGGTCCTATTTCAGTTATAATTGAAAATAATAAGATTAAGAGTATAGTGAAAAATACTTCAAAAAATGGAGATTATAATCTACCAGGACACATATTATCGCCTCCATTTGCAGATGGACATACACATCTGATATTTGCTGGAGATCGATCTTTTGAACTTTCGATGAAAATTGGGGGAAAATCTTACGCTGAGATTTTAGAAAGTGGTGGAGGAATATTGAATACCGTAAAATACACGAGAAAGGCGACCGATGATGATTTATTGGAATTAGTCTTGAAACGATTAGATTTGATGTTGGATCATGGGACTCTAATGGTTGAAGCTAAATCTGGATATGGGTTAACTGCGGAGCATGAATTACGAATGTTACATATTTTGAATAAAGCAAATGAGATCCATCCCGTTGAAATTATTCCAACATATTGTGGAGCTCATGCTTTAACCGGTGAGACATCTCGTGAAGATTTTGTTGAAGAAGTAATTTCCATAATTCCAGAAATTAAGCAAAAAAAACTAGCAACCTCTACTGACGTTTTTTGTGATCGCGGAGCATTTACTGTTGAAGAAACAAGAAAGATACTAAAAGCTTCAAAAGATGTAGATCTAGCAGTTCGAGTTCATGCTGAAGAGCTAGAATATACAGGGATTGGAAGAATTGCTGCTGAAGAATTTAATGCATTAAGTGTTGATCATTTACTTCATTCGAAAAGTGAGGATTTCAAAATTTATGAAAAAACAAATACAACTGCAATGTTTATGCCTGCAGCCACAATTGGACTTTTCACAACACAAAAACCAATAGGCTGGAAGGATAGTAATGTCAATATTGGTCTTGGAAGTGATTACAATCCGAATAATTTAGTGGTATCAATGCAAACAGCTATCAGATTAGCTGTATATCTCTATCGCATGCAACCAATTAATGCCTTGAAAGCAGCTACTTCAGGAGCCTATAAAGGAATTACAGGGGATGAGTCAAGTAAATTGCAAGAAGGCTCAGATGCTGATTTTATAATATTAGAGGCTAATTCAATTAATGAGTTAATCACGAGATTTGATCAGAATCTAACCAAATTAGTTGTAAAAAATGGAGAGATAGTCTTATCAAAATTGAAATAATGAATTTTTTTGAATTATTGAATTTTTTAATATTAAATAGGATAAAAATATATTATTGATCAGCTAGAGGTATTGATGGATCGAATCCTAATACTTTCAAGGTTAGAGATAGAAATTCAAATTCTTTCAATACAGTCATATCATGAATAGAAATTTGATAAGTTTCTGGTTCATCTACAATGTAATCCTGTTTTAAATAGTATTTCATCACTTCGTCAAAGGCTTTGTTATATTCATCAAAAGTTGAATGTGCAGAGATTAAGAAACCATCAAGATTTTTAGAAACATAGAAATGTGGTGAAATAAGTCTTCGTACTAACTCAACCGCTTCTTCCCTTTCATTCATAGTGGTTTTTGCATTAAATTTACGATGAGTAAACACTAATAATTTAAGTCCTAACTTCTCAAGATTAGGAACAACTCTTGGAAAACAAATCTTGTTCTTCAAGAATTTCCTCTTGGCATTGGCAACGGTATTTCTAGATACACCTACTTTTTCTGCGATTAAAGTGTCCGATTCTTCAGGATACTTAACTAGACCTGCAAGTACCTTTCGTTCGGCTTTAGAGAGCTTAGCCAAAACCACACCATCAGTAGGAATGAGAAGGTCTTCATTGTATTCCGAAGATTCGAAACCGAATAATCTTGCAACTAGGGCTTCATAATCCATAAAAGCTCTTACCCTAGAAATCTCAAATGGATATGCATCAATCTGCATTCCTTGTCTGGTTAAGAATTTATTTTCAGAATATAATTGATAGAACTTCTCTTGATTCTTAGAATACTCAGTATAATTCTCAGATATTGATAAATTGAATGCTTTATTGGATTCCGAAACAACATAAAAATCTTCAATAAATCCCTTAATTGTCTCACCAGCAACTCGCATTCGTTCCTCAAGTGTTGTGAAACGATTGAGATGACCATGCATTACCATTAACAACTCAAATCCTATTAATGGAAAATTAGGAATATAATAACGACGGTAATAATCATGTTCCCTTAATCGAGCTTTAATAGAACTGAATGTACTCTTCTTCATACCAATTTCGGAATGAATAGCTTGATCAGATAGATTAGGCCATCGAACTAATGAATGAAGAACTCTAGCTTCATTCTGACTCAATTGGTGAACTGCTGAATTACGGCTAATATCAGCAAGTCCTGTTGGTGAGAAATTTTGCATTAATTCGAAATAATTAGGGCTATTTAAAAAAGTTATAGAAAGTATGCATTTGATCAGATAACTTAAAAATTATTTTTTTTTCTTATCTGTCACAACATATTTATACTAGACTTTGATTTAACGATGTATTATTGATTACAATATATTGGTTGTTAGTTCCTTTTCCTCAATTCTGTGATAATCAAATCAATACCTTCAATTAATCGTTCTTTAGATGTCGCACAATTTACACGGATATGATTTACACCCGTTGGCCCAAAATGGCTTCCTTCGACAACCTGAATTCCTTTATTTTCTAGCAATTTAGGCACAAATACAGCGTCATCAACACCGATATCAGGAAAAACAAAGAAACAGCTATCAGGAGTTTGACAATCATGACCAGCTTCTCTAAAATACTTGGATGCTATTTCTGTATTACTTTTCATCAATTCGCGAAATTCGCCTACCCATCTCTTTGAAAATTCATTTGACAGAGCAAAATCACATACAATAGAGGATAATGGACTTGGTGATACCAATATGGAATTTGTTATTCCCCTAATCTCTTCAATCAAATCATCACCAGCATGAATGAAACCGGATCGATAACCAGCTAATCCATAAGCTTTTGAAAATCCATAAAGACATATACTTCTTTCTTTTAACCCCTCTATTGAAAGAACTGATGTTTGAGGTTGATTAAATACTAATGGTTCGTATAATTCATCAGAAAAACATACTAGGTTATTATCTATAATAATATCTCTTAAGCCCTTCAAATCTGATGATGAGTAAATATAGCCAATAGGATTAGTCGGATTACAAATGGCAATCATTTTTGTTTGATTGTCAACAGAGTTATTGAGAGTATCAATATCGAATTTATTATTCTCTAAATTTACCCAATCAATCGGATTTCCATTATCTGTGGCATGTCTGTGAATTGGTTCATATATTGGCCCTACACAAATTACTTTTCCTTCTCTTCGACTTGCCCATTTCATTGCAGCATAAATTCCCAACATTGTACCAGGTATTACCTGTAGGTTATTTTTATCAACTTTTATTGATTTCGAATCGAAATAATTTTCAATTGAATTGAAAGCATAATCCATTCCTTTTTGGCCTTGATAGAAAGAAAAACTGTCATCTAATCTTGATTTAATATATTCATTTATTCCTTCTGGACCTTCAAAATCAACATCAGCTACACCAAGTGAAATACCGGTTTCAGGTGGTATATTTTCATGCCATTTTAGTGGGCATTGTTTTCTAAGATCATTTTTTGATAGTAACTTGATAATTTTCACCTTAAGTACTGACACTGATAGTGTAGAGCATATTTTTCCTTCACAATACCTTTTCAAAATGCTTTGTTTGTATAGTAAGGATAATCAACATAAAATTTAATTTTCTAATTTTCTTGGGGTATAACATAGTACCAAACGAACAAAATTTGAAATTTATCATAAAATATAGGAAAATATCTGAACTATGATTAAATTTTTATAATATAATTTTACAAATATTCGAAAACAACGATTAATTTATATTCCTTTGATCGAAGATATAGGTATGAGTTTCGAATTGAAATCCATAACAGTAGAAAAAAAACCTCATCTCATGGAAAACATTGTCCTTGGGAAAATAGTTAGTATTAGAGATCAAATTTTAAAGGCTCAAAGTGAAGGAATGGCCGTATATCGATTTGAATCTGGAGATCCTAGTTTTTCTATTTCTGATGATGTGTTAAAAACAATTCAGAAAGTTTCCCAAGAGGGAAAAACTCATTATCCAACAAGTGTTGGAATTCTTGAATTAAGAGAAGCAATCATATCGAAATTGAAAGTGAAAAATAAAATTATTGTTTCATCTGTAGATTCCATTTATGTCACACATGGAGCAATGAATGCGATATTTTCAACGATTTTTTGCATTGTAAATCCTGGAGATGAGGTAATTATACCCGATCCAATGTGGCCAGAAATAGCTGAAAACATCAAAATAGCACGTGGAATCCCAGTACGAGTTAAACTGAATGAAGAAGATGGATTTCAATATTCGGTTAAAAAAATCGAGGAAAAAATTAGTGATAAAACTAGGGCCATTTACCTGAATACCCCACATAATCCTACTGGAGCTGTTTTATCTAAAGAAACATTATTAGATATTATTAGAGTTGCAAAAAAATACAATCTATGGATAATCTCAGACGAAGCATATGAGGATATCTTATACGAGCCATATCAACATTATTCCATTGCCTCTCTTGCCAAAGAATATTCTTGTAAAGTTGTATCTATATTTTCATTCTCAAAAAGTCATGCCATGAGTGGGCTAAGGTTGGGATACATTGTAACCCAATCATCAATTCTTAAAGATAGATTACCAAAAATTTTGAGATGTGCAATTAATGGTGCAAACAGCATAACTCAATGGGCTGGAATAACTGCATTAGAGAAAGATCATGATTATATTGAATTTATGAGGATTGAATATAGAAATCGAAGAGATGTTCTTTTAGAGGAATTAAGTAAAGTAAAAGATATTACCGTGTTCATCCCCAAAGGATCTTTCTTCATTTGGATCAAATTCCATCCTGCTATCCTTCAAAGATTAAAATGTAAAGATTCTGATCAAGTATCTGAGTATCTTTCAAAAATTGGTATTGGAAGTATCCCGGGTACAACTTTCGGGGAAAGCAATTCAAACTACGCTAGATTTGCATTCAGCTGTAATACAGAAATGGTTATTGAGGGAGCTAATGCCCTGCGTGAGGCATTAACCCCTGTGTGAATGAATATACTAAGGAAATAAATTATTATTCAGGATTTTGGAAAATCTAAAGTTTCTTGTTCATAAATTATGTGTTTCTTTTTTCTACCTAAAAGAATCATTTTACGAATTTTTGTTTCATGTAAATCACATGTTTCAATAAACAATTGTGTAATCGGGTGTATCAAAATTTTGGATGACGTTTTGTTGCAACCAATATAACTACATCTTGTCAAGATTATAATACACCGTTTTGTTAATTTATTTTTCACGAATGTAGATTAATTGTTATGGCATTGAATTCATATTATTGAGGTAGATTTAGTAAAAATTTAACTTTCAAATTTTGATTTAGTTAACTTCAAAATTCATAAGTAACGCTCTTACTGCTTCAGAATCATGGTCGGTATGCATAGCAAATAATCTTTTCTTTTCAAATTGATTATACAAATATGCGTATTCAACAGAAATTTCATTTGCAGCCAAAACTGTAAATATTTTTGCCATCTGTCCGGGTTCATCTAACAAAGTGATACCTACAACATCAACTACATGTGATATTATGCCTGCGTTTTCCAGAAATTCTTGAGCTACAAATGGCTCGTTTACCAATAAACGAATTTCTGCAACAGGACCACGCTCAGTGCATAAGCCATAAACATTAACATCATGTCTAGCAATTATATCCAAAACAGTTGCAAGCATGCCGACTTTATCTTCAATTGGAACTGTTAATTGATCCATAATTTTTTTATTTAAGTAAGATAATTAAACATTGTAATGTGTGCATAATGTTTTAACCGAATTATTACTTAACATTAGGTTCAATTGTAATGTTAATATTATAGAATTATGATAATTCACTTGAAAGATAGTTTGGATTTATTTAATTTTTTAAGAAAAATTCTTTTTCTTTCTGGAAATTATTGTAAGTCCAAGAATTGAGAAGATAATTAAATAGATATTTGAAAACGGGAGTGGCAATTCAGCTGTTGTTTCTTCTTCACTAATATTTGGATCTGAAGTTGTGGTACGAGGTTCTGATGTTGATGTAGGAAGTACTGATGTTGTTGGGTCATCGGATGTATTTCCTGTTGGTTCTGATGAAACTACTTCGGGTTCAACAGTTACAATAGTTTCTGCCACACCAACATTTCCTGAACCATCTGAAAATTCTGCTCGGTAAACATATTCACCAACTTCCAATCCGTCAATATCGAGACCGATTTGAACAAAATCAGACCAAAAGCCGTTATCTAACATCGTAACAACTCCAGATACGTCGGTTCGATAAATGACATAAGTATCAGGATCTACATCAGAAGGTTGCCAAAATAGAACATTCAAAGTACTCCCAACCACATATGAATACCGATCTAAGGCACTACCAATAACTGGAGCAACTGTGTCCCTCACAAAAACAATAGTTGTGAATGATGCTTCATTCCCATAAATATCAGTTGTATTAAGTTGGAATTCATAAGTTCCGGGAGTAAATGGTGTTAGATCAACACCAGGTTGAAATAAGCCGTCTGTCCAACTGCCAGATGACAAAGATGTGCCATTCAAATAAATATTAAAAGATCCGTCACTATCATCAGTAATTAACCATTGAACTTGTGCACTGGGATCACCCAATTCAACTAGAAGTTCGACGGGTCCGGTGATTATTGGTGCTGTATTATCACCGATGAGTTGATTTCCACCCCATGATAAATTATCAATAATCCATTGTCCGTCATCTGCTATAGGATAATCAAAATGGATTGAAGAAATATCATCAGTAGAGCTTGATAAAGATACAAAATACGTTTCAGTATTGGCAGGTATGTTTACAATTGCTACTATTCCGCCTGTAGAATTTAGAGCTTCTACTGGGAATGGTTCTGAACCAACATTAGTAACATAAACGCTTACATATCTTGCTGGTTGATCAAATTGGATGAAATTTTTGAAATCATAACTATAAGCAACGAAATGAGGTGAAGATGCTGTAAATGAAGTACTTGTTGAATTCCATGTTAGCCAATCAAATGAAAATGTTACTCCAGAATATGCAGTTTCTAAAATTGTAGATCCTGGAAGAGTGTCAAACGTAATCCATTCACTATATGCAGTAGGAATGGGATTTGTACTCCAATGTAAATCATCAATAACCCATTGTCCATTTGTAGATGGAGCATAGTTGAAATGAATATTGTCAATATTAGGAACATCTGATGCGACTGAAACATAAAAAGCTTCAACATTACCAGGTATTGTTGCATTTGAAACTAATTTTCCTAGAGAGTCATAACCTTCTAGGAAAATTGGAAGTGAAAAAACATTAGTGACATAAACGCTAACAAATTTTGCAGCTTGATCGAATTGGACGAAATTATTAAAATCATAACTATAAGCAACACTTGGAGCTGAGGATGCTATAAATGGGCCAGAAGTAACCCAAGATTCCCAGTCCCATGAAAATGTAACTCCAGAATATGCATTAGTTAGATTTGTAAAGTTTGGCACTTCATCAAATGTAATTAAATTATCAATCACAGGTATATTTGTGTAAAGTAGATAATCTACAGCATTTGTTATAATTTCACCCAAATCACCAACTACGTTGAGACCGACATAGGCATTTAATGCAACAACTGAACCTTTTTCTGCAACCATTGGTTGACCGTCAGTATATGAGGCAACTAATTTAGCACCTGAAGTTAAGGAAACAGTTTGGGCATATCCGGGATTAAATGAATTAATACCATTCATAATAGCGTGGTTTGATAATCCATCATATGTTCTGTTTATATTTGATACTGATCCCCAAACAGGCGAATATCCGGATGAATTAAATCTACCTAAAATACTATACCCTGATGAGAAAGAATGAGCTAACAGGAGAACCTTACCTCCTTGATCTATGTAATCTGCAACAACATTACCCATAGCAGTTGAATTATAATAATTCCAGTTATTCATAAGAATAACCAAAGGGTAACTAGATAAATCAGTCAGTGCAGGTGTTGCAGATTGAGCATCTAAATAAACTGCTGAATAATCTACAAGCCCTGCAAATGCAAAATCTAGAGAAGTAACAGAATCTGCATGCACAACAAGAATTTCTGTTAATGCATTGGTGTTATAACTAGTAGATTCTCCTATTGATGATAATTCGTAATCATTACTGCCATTTGATGATCCAATAACTAAAAAACCGGATCCTAAAACTAATATTACAGCAAGGAGTGAGAAGCTAAATATTTTATTTTTGATCATATGTTCCACTTTTTTCAATATTTATGATTCAATTTTAATTAAAGTGGTATTTAAACAATTCAGATAATCATACTAATTTCGCTAAATTAAATTTTCTACAAATTCAGTATTTCTTGATAGCAATTCTTTCAATTTCTTTGAATGATCGATTTATTGCATTTTGATAATTTAGTTAAAATTAATATTATTTTTTATTTCTGTTTTTCGTAGTAATTATTAATATTTAATTAAGCGACTGCCGGACCTGACACATTATAAAGATTGAACAGTGTTAGAGCGACTGAAAATAATATCATCATTAGACCCGCAACTTTTGCTTCTCTTTTTGACGAGAATTTCCTTTGCGGTTCCCAGTTAGACACTGTTTTCCAGATTGCCCAAGCTGATGCAAAGAAACCAAGAGTCAAGAAGAATGCTTGAATACCAAATATTATCACAGGGTCGTTCAGGGCTGCAGGAGAGTAAACCTTATGTGTTTCTGAGTCGAATAAACCACCCAAACCGGCTTTTTCGCTTCCTTCGGCACCTCGGGGAAAGTCAACAATAAAATTGTGAACTACCCACACAACTGATGATCCATTTCTTACAATATGGTCTGAGATATCGGCTATTAGCTTCATTAATGGTATTGGAACAAGCGGTGCTGCATACACATTTGCATAGTGCTTCCAACCCTTGTAACCTTCTTCTGGTTTTGCTACATAACTTACGATTGTTGCAAATAGGATAACCACAATAAATGCTACAATTAAGCCACCTATATACAATCCTGTTTTTGCAAATATATCTGCATATCGTGTATTTGTCAACGGTGTATTATCCAAGAGCCAGTCTTGCCATTTCAAAGTATTTTTAATTAAAAGAATGGGTGCGATTGAACTGACACCGAGCAAGGCGATAATATTGAAGCTCTCATCCCATGAAAATGCTTTGTTAGCCCATAAATCCTTAAGTGGTGGACGAGTGCCTAAACGCATCGTATTATTGGGACAGGACTTCAGGCACTCAGTACATAATATGCAATATTTATTTGTGTCATTCCCTCCAGGATAAAGGAACATAGGGCACCCATAACCGCCCCCATCATCTTCTCGGCCCTTTAAACACCATTTACCTCGGCATTGTCTACAAACTTGAGATGATTTTGAACGCATCTCAAAACCTGCAAAAAGACCTTGTAATCCGATGAAACCATTAATTGGACACATATAACGGCAAAATGAACGTTTCTCAAATACTAATCCAACACCAACATCAAGCACAACTAATACAACGATGAAATAACCGGTAAGTACAGGACTGTTTCCGAAGCCAAATACATTATCCATCCATAAGAAGAATATAAAGAAGGCATTGACCATCCATATACCTTTCAAATTCTTAGGCCATGTGAAATTCAATGAAAATCTCTTTTGTCCAGTTCCCCAGAGCGAAAATCTATGGGCCCATTCACCCATTGCTCCGAAAGGACAAATAACACACCATAAACGTGAAAGACCTGCGATCATAAGCAAAAGGAAAGCCCACCAAACAATCCAAGTTAGGACTGTAGCAAGGGATACTGAAGCGTTATCAGTTCCGAAGAAACCAGATAATGCTGCCATTAGAAAAATTAAAAAGTTCGGAATAATCAACATAAATTGGAATTGACGACTTCTCAACATTGGCCTTAGTGTCTTACCAAAAAATCCAAAGTTTTGAATGTCGTTATAATCTGGGTTATCCCAGACTTCTTTCGGAGGACCCGAAATTTGAGAAATCTGAGCGGGAGTCCAGTTTTCTAACTCTATGTTATCACGAATTGTAGGCCCCACTTTCGGAGCGCTTTTAGTACTCATATTATCACTTCAAATCAAGTTGAAGCCGTTTTGGATCAGCTTCAATTTAGTTTAATCTATTCTTATTACTCCGAAACTAGTTTATTAAGTGTTTTATCAGTGGGCTTGACTGATAGAAATATTATCATTCTTGATTAAAGATAATTTATTTGAACAATTACTGTATTATCGTTAAAATAGAAATAATTACTATACATTTATGTACGGACTTAATTTACATTTACAATATCTAATTTCTAATTATATTATGAATACGAGGAAATTTATAAAATAATACATTTTAAATTCTATCCAAATTTCATTTAAATCGGAAAATTGAAAAATTACTTTTAGCAAGTAGAAGATGTAAATTATAACTTATAACTTCCTAATTGATTATTTAAAATGAGCAATACAATTAATTTCTCCCATATTAAATTTATACAATGATAATTTTGATCTTCAATTATGAAACGGGACCGTAATGAGATTGATAATACTTTAAACGTGTGGTTAAATAAACTAAAAGCCGTTTCAAGAACAGATAATGTAATTTCAGAGGATGAACAAGCTTTGATTGATATTATTCAAGAAGATTTCATCTTACTCCGTTCTCAACTTAATGATGCAGTGGATACGGATTTATCCGATGAAGAATTTGATAGTGTTGCAACAGATTTTTTGAATGACCTAGTTTACAAGCTAATTAAAAGTGCAAAATCAGATATGGTCATAAACAATGACGAGTTAAATCTCATTAATGCTCTTCATAAAATTGCCAATGACGAAGAGTGAGATTTCAATTTGAATATTGATCCCGAATTTTATTAATTTTGACAACTCTCTGAATTTCAACGTACAGCTAGAATTTAAATAATCAACTAAAGTAATTAATTTAGCAATGACAGAACAACCTTGTTTGAATTGTGGTCACTTACTCGGGAAAAAAGATAAGGTTTGCAAATCTTGCAATACAAAGGCAGAATCGAGTAAACCAATTTATGTAACTCGCACAGATAGTTCCGAAGCAATTGATTATGACTCTCAGAATATCAATGTAATAAGTTTCAGATCTGTCTTACATCGAATTATCAAATTGTTATTTATTGTGTCTTTCATTGGACTAATAGTTGTTTCTCCTATGCATTTAGCTGAATTGCAGAGAACAGAGTGGATGTCCCCAGATGATAGTTTTCATACTGATTCTAGTCAAGAATCAATAAATCTATTCTTTTTTGGGGGTCATACTTATCGAATTCATCTAGAAGCTCGTAATTCATTCGACCAAACTTGTGGACTCACAACTGATTTTAGTGTACAAGATTCTAATAATATTGTGGTATTTTCAGAATCCGTTTCGGATAATGATGATCCATCGGGTGAATCTAGTTGTTGGGCTTACACTTCAACAAATTACGAATTTGAAGCTACCGAAGATATATGGTTAACTGTGAATGTAACGATTGTTCAGTTTATCACTGCATGGAATTCGATTGATATTGAAGTATATGAGGATCGTCAAGCTTACGATGCACCTGAAATAGAAATGTGGTTTACAATATTCGCTTTCGGATTTTTAATAATATTAGTCCCGTCAATATTTTACTATGTGGCCAAATTTGTATATATCTTCAATAAGAAATTTATGGAGTTTGGAAGGGATGAGAAAAAAAATATTCGTAGAAAAAGAAAAATATAAAAAATTCAGTAATATATGAAAAGAGTTCAGAAAAGGATAAAATATAATATCATTAGGAAATGTTACATTTGCAACCAGTCTGACCGATTGGTCAATTTTTACCGACCGAGCGGTCAATATTTACTGACCGAGTGGTCAGATTTATATATGACCGGTTGGTCAGTATATATGTTATCATTAACAAGGTGAGTTAACTGAATAATAAAATGACAGATGACAGTTCTGAGATATCTAAAAAAGAGAAAATATTACTTGCAGCAAGTAAATTGTTTCTGGAAAAAGATTTTAAAACTGTCTCAACACAAGAAATAGCATCAAAAGCTGGTGTGGCCAAGGGAACAGTGTTTCATCATTACGAAAACAAACATCTACTTGCGCTCGCAGTTTTAGACGTATTTGTCAATCAAATGGTTTCAGATTTTGATAAAATGAAGGAAACTACGGAACCCAAGGAAATAATTATCGGGATGATCCATTATTCTATGGACCTTGTTACGAATTCTACAGGTTTAACGCAACTTCTTTTTCAAGTAATTGGGGATATTGATCATCTAACTAAAGAACCTGAGAATGAAGTTGAAAAACAAATACAAAATGAGGTTAGGAAAGTTGAAAATCTCTTGGTAGGCTTCATAAATGAATTTGCAATTATATTTAAGAGAATGGGTTTTGAAAACCCAATAGCATATTCAAGAATTTTCATTGGTGTATTAGACGGATTAGGGTTACAATTCGCTCTAAATCCTAAACCTGATACAAAATTAATGGAAGAACTCACAACAACAATGATAGCACTATTTACAAAACGGTGAACATCATGGAACCACTAATAAAAACTGTAAACGTACATCGTGAATTTCAAGTAGGAGAAATCACAGTAAAGGCCCTTCGCGGCGTAAACTTGGAAATAAAAAAATCGGATTTTGTAATCATATTAGGTGCATCCGGATCAGGAAAAACTACTCTTCTTAATCAGATAGGTGGAATTGATCAGCCTACCGAAGGTCAAGTAATAATTGGTGGAAATGATGTCTCCAAATATAATGATAAAGAATTGACTGAACACAGAAGATCGCAAATTGGTTGGATTTTTCAATTTCATAATCTTATTCCATCATTAACTGCAGTTGAAAATGTCCAATTGGCATTGGAAATGATGGGGGTTTCTAAAGATCAGAGAAAACGATCCGAAGAGGCCTTAATAGCAGTTGGATTGGAAGATGAAATTGATAGATTTCCAGCTCAACTATCAGGTGGTCAACAGCAGAGAGTTGCAGTTGCTAGAGCCTTGGTGAAAAAGCCTCAAATAATTGTTGCGGATGAACCCACAGGTAATCTTGACAAGAAGTCCGGTAAAAATATAGTCGACTTGATGGTCAAATTGTGCAAGGATGAAGGAATTACATTTTGCGTTGTTACACATGATCCTACTTTATCTTCTGTAGCAGATAGATTATTAATTATGGAAGATGGAGTTCTTTACGAAACCAAAGAAAAATATGCCGAATTCGGCATTGTGAGATGATAATTATGGGTATCTTAAGAAAAAAACTTTTTCGAGATTTAAGATACAATAAAGGTCGAACATTTTCAATAATTTTCATTGTGGCAATCTCTACGGCCCTTTATGGTGGGTTGAATTTAGCTTATGTCAATATTCAAGATACTTTTGAATCAAATGAAGAAAAAACTCATATTGAATCAGTTCGATTTTTATTGGAAAATTACACAGATCCTAATTTAATCAATTTGGACGGAATTTCATCTGTACAATACTGGGATTACCGTTTAGCAGAAGTGACAAGCCTTCAAATCCCGAATGATGATAATATTTATACAGCTGTCCTATTTGGTGTTCCCTGGAGACAAGGAGAGACCCAACCCCGAGTAAACGGTTTTATTAAAAACGAAGGGGATTACTTCCAATCTGCTGATTCATCAAATGTTATGTTGTCAGAAACTTTTATGAAACTAAATAAGCTTGAATTAAATGATATAATTCAGTTACCAGCAATTAATCAAGAGTTAACAATTAGTGCAAAAATATTCAGTCCAGAATATGTTTACAATGTAAATCCCAGCAGTGGGTTACCTGATGTAAGTGGATTAGCTGCGGGTTGGTTAACATTAGAGCATGCACAAATTATTTTCGATCGACCAAATCAGATTAATGAGGTTGTGGTAAGATTTACTGATGATGTTCAGAAAGATGATGTAGAAAGGAAAAATGCAATTAATGCTGTGAAAACAGAACTTCAGAAGATTACAACATTTGTGAGCTATGTTGAATTGAGTGACGAGGCAGAACAGCAAATGAAAAACGCAGATGTCGATGCCTTAGATGAAATGGCGAGACTATTTGGAATGGTTGTGCTTCTATTAGCATTATTCGCCATCTATGATAATATTTCAAAATTAATTGCATCACAAAGAAATTACATTGGCACAATGAGAGCATTAGGTGGTTCTAAATTAACAGTAACTCTTCATTATACAATGATGGGTACATTGCTTGGATCAGTCGGAGTAATTGTTGGAGTTCCTTTTGGATGGGGGTTATCAAATCTTATGACTATTGAATATGCGCATCTGTTAGGAATTCCAGAACCTTCAACAGGTTTTATTTTATCTGCTTTCTATGAAGCAATAATAATTGTATTTGGGCTGAGTTTGGCCATTTCATTGTTAAGTTCTCTCAGTGCTAGCAGAATTGAACCAAGAGAAGCCATGTCCTCTGCGTATATTGGTCAGATATATGATTCAAAACCTATGTTGGAAAAATTATTCACGAAAATACCTGGAATGAATTCACCTTCCTCAATTATACCCCTTAGAGGATTATTCCGGAATAGAAAAAAAACACTAATAACAATTTTTACTTATTCTGTTTCCCTTTTACTGATCATCTCAGCATTTGGATTCATGAATTCTTTCAGTTCTGGAATCGAGACTCATTATGATGAGAATGAAAAATACGATCTACAAATTTATTTTGCTCCTGGAAGTTCAGTAGACCCAATTGAACTACAGGCATCAATGTCGAATATTAATGGTATTGATGTATATGAAGGATTCATCTTTGCAGAGGTTGAAGCTTCAAAGAATGATATAAGTAAAAATGTAGCATTATATGGATTTAGTCCGGATTCAGAATTACGTAGTATAAATTTTGATAAAGGTAATTTCGAAGGGTTGGTATTGGGAACTTCTATTGCAAGCCATTTGAAAGCAGGATATGGTCAAGATGTTGATATATTTGGAGAGATTTTTCCAGTTACTGGTATATCATCAGAATTAATTTCTGAAAGTGCATTTCTTCCAATTAGTCAAATGCAATCAATGTTTAATTTAGGTGCTAATATCACTGGGATTATTTTAACAATAGAAGACGGAACTGAAGAAAATGAGGTGAAAACAGCTTTATTAGAATCTGATTTACCCGTTGGATTAATAATATCCATTGAAGAAGTAAAAACTTCACTGGCTACCCTAATACAGGGATTAATGGCAATGATTGGAGTCATGGTTTTCATAGGATTTATTACAGTAGCATTGTTTAGCTTCAACACAGTGGTCCTTGATGCTATGACTCGAGAGAATGAATTTATCAATCTCAGATCCCTTGGAGGAGGAAAAAGAAAGGTAACCAAAGTAATTATGGTACAAGGTATAATTATTTCAACAGTTGGTGGTATCATATCAATCCCCCTTGGCTATTATGTGACAGATTGGTTAATCAAAGGAATGGTAGGAGATCTTATGACATTACCAACTGTTATTTATCCTGCAAGTTATGCAGTCGGAATTATTTCTGCTTTTGTAGCCTCATTTTTCGGAATTTGGGCAGCTGTACGACATATTATGAAGATAAATATGGTCGATGCACTAAGAACAAGAGTTAGTAATTGAGACAATATTTAAGATAAAATAATCATAAATTTCTTACCTTAACACCTTTAATTAACGTACTTAAATTACTGAAATTTAATTTCTAAATCAGAATATATCTAATTCTAATAAATTCAAAATTATGTTATTATTAAGCAATAATAAAATAGTCCGAAACAAGTTTACAGTAAGATGAAATGGTTTTCCCTTCAACAATTCATTTTAATCTTATTATTAACCAGTACTTTTGTTACCGCTCAAGTATCTCAACCTGTTGAGACATTTGGTGTTAATGTTGGGGATACATATAATTATGTGATATCCCGCAAGTTAGGAATAGATGGACCTGTTTTTACCGATGGTTATGAAGAGTTAAATCTGGAGAATGGAGATACATTTAATTTAACCATACTTAATACATCCCCAAGTCTTGCTGGTACAATAAATTTGGAATTATGGAACCAAGAGGCAAATGTAACTTATGAAAATAATATTGCATTTTTCGATTTCATTGTATTTGTTGACTGGGAGTACACAGTTTCAGTTTTAGAAAGTTTTAATTTAGAATATTACATAGATAAAGAAACGATTCATTTTACATTTTTTATTGAAGGTGAGAATGGGGAAGCTACCTACTTTGAATACGCGTATATTTTAGATACAGGTGTATTATTTCACAAACTTGAATATACTGCACCTGTTAATAATTTTCAGAATCCATCAAAAATATTGCAAATTGATTTGGGTGATACTGCAATACCTCGACCTAATATTGATAATATTGGCTTCGAAGTAGGTGATTATTATATATATGATATTATCCAAATTCAAGGATTTGAAACCCAACCAGTATTCCAAGGTAAAAATGGCACATTAATAATTAATAGTGGAGACCGATTTGTCGTCTCGCCTTTATCTTCAAACCCGAATTCAGTTAATTCAATTCCTCTGAGTTTTCAATCCACTGAGAGTGGTATTGAATATGATAACAAGTTGGATTTTCAAAGTTCTTTCAATAATCCTTCATTCTTTGTGTATACAGATTGGGATTACATCGAAAATATTGTTAAAATATTAGATTCAAATAGTAATGATGTTAGAACATTTGATTATTCAATCACTTCAACGAAATTTATTTACAAAGAATCTTTTGTAAGTGCTGATAGCTATTATGCACTAGAATTGCATTATGATCTAAATAATGGTGTTTTACTTTATGAATCCCTAGTTCTTGAAAATTTCCTGAATATATCCTTCGGCATAATTGAATTTGAATTAAATAACCTAGAAAACATAAATCAAGATAAATTGTCAATTGATTTAGATTTCAGTTATAATTACATACTGATCAAATACGAATCAGCTGACTTAAGTCCATTTTTCAGTTCTGATGATGGTAATCTGTGGCTATTTAGTGGAGATACTTTTTCTATTTCTCCAATTACATCTCCTGAAAATAATAGTGAAATTGATGTTTATGTTGAAGCGGATGGTGATATAATTATGTCAATTAATGATTTGGACTCACTTGGTTCATATTTTATCTATACCGATTGGGATTACTGGAATGATCTAATTTTAATTTTAGATGAATTTTCACCACCTGAAATCAGTTATCAGCTAATAAGAGCAAATGCAGAAGTGGAATATACGCAAACGGTGGATATCGCAAATTTACAAATTGTTGAAACTATGATTTATGATGAAACATCAGGAGTATTGAATTATTATTCTCTTGAAATTAGAGAAACTAGCCCAACAGGGGGATTAATATCTACATCGATTGAATTAGAATTAAAGAGTATTACTCTTCAAACACTAGCTCAACAACCTGAACAACAATCCAATGGGGAAGACGGTTTAATCCAATTATTACCATTTGTACTATTATCAGGCATGATTGCGATCTTAGTAATTCAACAAAGAAAATCAAGTAGATTTTCGTCTTAATATTAATCTTACTTGTTAAGAATGAGCATTGTAATTTCTTATCAGAGCGATAACAACATCAGAAATTGATACTGAACCTACTCCTCTACTTGTAGCATCAGTAGCTCTTAAATATTTCACTTTGTAATCTGCTAATCTTTGGTGAATATCTAAAACTACAACTATGGTCTTGGGCCCTTGTTTTGGTGTTTTTTCTTCACTTTTCAGAGCCATTTGCTCAGATATATCGGGAGGAGCTTCAAGCCCCTCAAACAATAAATTAAACACATCCGAATAATTCCTCATTCCCTTATCAAATTTTAAATTCCTCAAATCTCGCCATGCTAGATGAGATAAACGGATGTTCTTCATAGGATTCTTTTCTGACATGTATAATCCATGTTTGTATGTTAGTATGTTATTAAATATTCTTGCATAAATTGTTAAATAAATGTCAAATGATCTCTAAATTCATTTTCTGCTATGCAGTATAAATAATTGAAAAGACCGCTATCCAAAATTTAAATAAAATTACTATGGTGATTTGACCCTTTTGGAACCCTCAAAATTTTTGCTATGAGACAATTTTACAAATAATATCTTTTATTCAATAAAGTTTTTTTAAGCTATCGCAAATGAACCCTTGTTCTAAATGGAACCTACAGAGATTATACTGGGATTACTGAAAAAAGTCGATCGAGAGAATTTAATGGATGAAATCTACGATTCTACTTTGACTAGATTTCAAGAGAAAAATTTAATTTCCTTGGATCTCGGATCGCTAGAATTGATTTCACTCCCTGAAGATTTATTTGATGGATTAGACACAATTGAGGAAATCTATCTAATAAATAATAAATTAACAACTCTCCCACAAAAAATATTCAGACAGTTAAATGACTTAAAATCAATTGATTTATCTGATAATGAACTCGAAGAATTACCCGACGGTATTTTTAGTAATAATCCCAATCTGAAAGTCCTTGATTTGGAAGGTAACAACTTGACTAGATTACCATCTGAAATCCGAATAATGAAAAATTTATTAGAATTAGATTTATCCTCAAATAATTTTGAAGATCTAAATGTAGATCAATTTGAAAATATGACAAAGCTTCAATTGCTGGATCTTGATGATAATCAAGTATCAAATCTTCACGATAATTTATTTGATAATTTATTAAATTTAAAAGTTTTAAATATTTACAACAATCGTGTTACAGAAGTTAATCATTATTTATTTCATAAACTAATAAATTTAGAAATTTTATCGTTATCAAAAAATTTAATCAAGAACCTTTCCGAAGATAATTTTAAGCATTTGAAGAACTTAACTTATCTAGGAATTGGGGGTAATTATCTCACTTCACTTCCAAATAATGTGTTTGATAATTTATCAAACTTAGAGACATTGTCATTATCATATAATAAAATTCAAACTTTAGAAGAAAATGTGTTTAACAATCTAGGTAATTTAACAAGGATAGATCTTGTTGATAATAATTTAACGAAAATTCCTTCATCGATTAAAAATTTGGACAAATTAACTGTTTTAAATCTAGAGGGAAATCCTTTACCAGAGAAGCTTGCAAATAATTTTGAAACGATAGACCAAGTGAAAGGGATTTACGGATATATTAAATCGGAATAGCAATTATTGCTTCAATTTCAACGCGAGCTCCTATCGCAAGATTTGATACTTCAACAGTACTTCTAGCTGGTGGATCATTTACAAAGAATTTTGCATATGCTGTATTTATTTCTTTGAAATCAGCTATATCAGTTATGAAAATCGTAGTTTTCACAGTATTCGATAGAGAGGTCCCCGCGGCAACAGCAACTGCCTTCAAATTGTTCATTATTTGATTGACTTCTTCAGTGATAGAATCTTGTATTAATTCCTTATTGATATTTTGTCCAATTTGACCAGCTGTAAATAAAAGATTACCAATAATTTTTCCTTGAGAAAAATGTCCTCCTGGCATTGGAGCGTGTGGTGTTGAAACAGTTTGTAACATGTATTTTGATTTATTCTATTAATAAATAAATTTTAAGATTAAAGCACTTATTTTACTTATCAATTTATTAACGATCTAGTTCTAATTTTCTTTGAGCAATAGTAGCGTGACGTCGTACATCTCCACTTATATCATTTTTTGCTGCATTTACGATTACTTCATAACTATCCTGAAACCCTAAAATACCTATAGCTTCAGCTGCATCCGCACGAACTCCAGGATCTAAATCTGTTTCTAATGTCGAGGTCAAAATTGGACCTGCTTTGATTGATCCAATCATTCCCAATGAATGTGCAAAATGTCTCCTAGCACCAGCATCTCGATCTTTATCAATAAATTCAATTAGCAAATTCTCAATTTCTTCATGATCCAAATCCAAATTTGCCAATGCTGAAGCTGCAAATCCCCTTACCCATTCAGACCCATCTTCTTTTAATGAAATTATCAAATCGTTCTTAGCACGACGCATTTTTAATTCACCCAAAGCAAATGCAGAATTCATTCTAACCGAAGGTTCAGGATCATTTTTCAGTGCATCAATTAAAGGTTCCAGATATTTCGACTCCTTACGAGCACCAATATCCAATGCTGCTTGAGAACGACGAACATAATCTCCAGATCGATCTAATAGGATTTCTATCAGGTCCTTTTTCTTTCTTCGAAACATTACAAATCATCTTTTCAAATCATTAATAATAAATTAAAGGATAATTACAAATGAAGATATCAAGTGTAATTATTAAATAAATTCTGAATTTCAAACACTTTTTCTAATTTCATTTTCGCCAAGAATTCTCTTCATTCAATGCCTTTTTGTTTAGTCTTTCACAATGCAAAATATGAACCATGGCAACTATGGAAAATTATTAGATGTAAATCTTAGTTCTGGAGAGATCAAAGATTATGAAATACCAAAAGATTATTTACAAAATTTTCTTGGAGGAAAGGGTCTAGCTGCACGATTATTATGGGATTTATTACCAGCTGATGGTTCCGCAGATCCCTTAGGTCCGGAAAATCCTTTGATATTCCTAACAGGCCCATTGGTGGGTTTAAATGTTATGGGTTCAGCTCGATATGTGGTAATGACTAAATCACCTCTATCCAAATTTGTAGCTGAAGCCTATGGCGGAGGTTTTTTCCCTTATGCATTGAAATCTACCGGATATGATGGAATAATTTTTAGAGGGAAAAGTGTAAAACCAGTGTATTTGAATTTAGTCGATGAGAAAAAAGAATTAGTTGATGCATCAGATTTATGGGGTAAAGGAGTTTTTGAGGTTCATGATGGTTTTGTTAGTGAATATGGAAAGAATTTACGAACTGCAATAATTGGACCCGCGGGTGAAAATAAAGTAAGATATGCGGCAATTATTAACGATAGAAACCGTGCTGCTGCTAGAGGAGGAGTTGGTGCCGTAATGGGATCAAAAAATCTTAAAGCAATAATTGCCAAAGGAAAATTAAAACCAAATATTGCAGATAATGAAACATTCAAAGAAGCCAATGAGACTTACAGACATGGACTCGTAAAAGAGATGAAGATAAAAGATACTTTTGGAGTTTATGGCACCTCAGGAGGGGTTGGATACCTCAATAAAACCAACACGTTGCCAACTAAAAATTTCAGTAAAGGCCAATTTGAAGGTCATGAAACACTCACAGGAAAATATATGGAAGAAAGTGGTCTTCTTGTAGGTAGAGATACATGTTCAGCATGCTCAACATTTTGCAAAAGAAAAATCGAGGGAGAATTCAAAGGACAAAAATTAACTCAAGATGGTTCTTCACTAGAGTATGAAACCATTGCTGCATTCGGATCAATGATCTTGAATAGTGATTTAAGATTGAATGGACTCGCAAATCAACTTTGCAACGACCTAGGCCTTGATACAATTTCTACAGGAGGTTCTTTAGCATTTGCAATGGAAGCAAATGAAAATGGTCATGGAGAGAAGTTAGGTGTGAACTTAGAATGGAATAATGCAGATCAAGTAATTGAAGCCATCAATAAAATTTCATATCGTGAGGATTATGGGGATACACTTGCAGAAGGAGTTATGCGAATGGCTGAAAAAATTGATGACCAATCCTACGCAATCCATACTAAGGGAATGGAAATTGCATATCATGAACCAAGAGGCAAAGTTGGATTAGGATTATCATATGCAGTGTCACCAAGAGGTGGTAGTCATATGGAAGGATTTCACGATACAATGTTTATGAGAGAAAATGCAAGTCCAAAACTCGGTGCAATTCAAGCAATGAGTAGATTTGATCATATGAACAAAGCTCCATTAGTTGTCACAATAGAAAATGCAACGAGTTTTACAAATAGTTTGATAATGTGTGCTTTCGATGTTGCTAAAACTGGAAAATATTACAATTTGGATTATCTTAGTAAGTTAACCCAAGCAGCAACTGGTTACAATATCGATCATAATGAAATGCTAAAAATTGGTGACCGAGCATATAATATGTTAAGAATGGTAGCGGTAAGAGAAGGGTGTACTTCAAATGATGATGATTTACCTGGGAGATTCAAAAATGAAACACTTGATTATGGTGAGGATGGTGAGAATGCAATAACCCAAGATAAACTCGACTATATGATTAAAGAATACTATGAATTCAGAAAATGGGACAATGATGGTAAACCATCTGACGAATTAATTGCAGAATTAAATCTACCAAATTGGAATTAACAAAATGAAAAATAATGTTGCCTATGGGATATCATGGATACCAGTCAGTTTAATTCAATCCTTTATGAAAAGTGAATGGAATTTTTTGGATTATACAAGACGACAATTAACATATGAAGAGGTCAATCTCAAAAAACCTAAGGTAATAATCTCATTTAGAGCTCCACCTAATCAATTATTGGATACAGGGAATGTTAAGTGGGTAATCTCGCCGGGTGCTGGAATAGATAATATTTCATTGGATGAAATACGTAAAAATAAAATCACTCTAATTAATAATCACGCAAATTCATCAACTGTTGCAGAACAGGCTTGGGCTTTACTGCTCAATGCTGCAAAAAAAATAAACAAATATGATACAATTGTGAGATCACAAGGTCTATGGCCGGATCGGTCATCTCAGATCAAAGATGTCAATACCGAGCTAAAAAATAAAACAATTGGAATACTCGGCTATGGTCCAATTGCACAAAAAATTGAAAAATATGCAAATGCATTTGCAATGGAACATATTATTTTCAGAAGGAATCCAACTCAAACACAATTTCATTTTACAAAATTACTGGATGAAGCTGAAAATTTAGATGTTTTAATTCTTGCTTGTCCCTTAACACCTGAAACAAAGGAGATTATCTCAGAAGATATTATTGAGAATCTACCGGCCCATTGTATACTGGTGAATATTGCAAGGGGAGAATTGATCGATGAAGAAGCTGTATTTGATGCGTTGAGAGAAGGTAAAATTCATTCCTATGCTTCAGATGTATGGAAAAATAGCCCAGTCATTAAAAATGAAAAAGGTACAAAACCAATTGAATTAATTGAAGTTCCAAATCTTATTATAAGTCCACATCGAGCCTGGATTTCAAATGAATCACATATAAAAGTTGCAGAACAAATTGCTTTTGAATTAGATAGCATTGCAAAGGGCATCAAATCATCAAATATTGTCGATTTATCTCTTGAATATTAATAATGGCTGGATCGATGATTATTGTGATAAATAATTTGTTAGAAGAAAAAATTAAAATGTTCATCACCTTAATTATTAAGTTTTCAGAAATAGTAGAGGAGGATGATAAAAAATGCTGAATTTTCGATCTGATTTTTCTGAAAAATCTCCTTTAGATGGACCTCCATTTTCAATTATATTAAAAGAAAAAAAGAAAAAAAAGCTCAGGAAGATCTATCAATTAATCATTTTTCTCATGATTTTACTCACAATAATTAGATATTTTATTGAGGGTTCAATCCTGGTTGAAAGTTATCCGGTGTTATTCTTAATTTTAATTCCGACATTTTTTTTATTGATGGACAATTTAATATTAATTGAGGGCAATCATGGGAATTGGAAAGTGTCTAAAATAAAAATAATCAAGACATGGGGAATTGTATATTATTATGTTAACACTGAAAAAATTAAAATTGAGATCAATGTTGTATCCCATCTTCCAAAGTCAGTTTCACTTGTAACGATAAAAAATAAGATCCGGGATATAAATATAAAAGCAATGAATTTTAAAGTTAAAGAATTTCAGGATGATTGTGAAATTATTAATTTATCAGTTGTTATAAAAAAACGTGGAAAACGGACGGGGATGATCATTAAATGATTCACATTGATGAATAGAATTGAAAATTGAGGTGTATTAAATGGAAAGACCTGAAATATTGCTTAGAACAACTATAGTTGAAGAATTTGCTCACAAATCCACACATATAACTTTAGATGAGATAATTAAAGCACTTCAAAATTGGCCAGGTGTATGGTGGAATGCATATTCACAAAAATACGGAATTGAAATTAAAAAATTCCCATATGAGGCTCGAAATGGATTTTTCATTGATGTGGATAAAAGAATGGCAACCCATAGATTTTCCTCAAGTGGAATTGTTAGACGAGATGAATTATTTGAAGAAAAAGAATATGAAAAAATTGTATTAAAACCTTACCAAAAATTATGGTACGACCTCTCTGATGCAAATCGATGTTATGCTGTATTAATCACATCGATTAGAAAATTATCAACACCAATTAATGTAGAAGATTTTGGATTGTTTAACTCATGGGGGCGAGTATCACCCCAAGACCAATTTCATAGACCGCGGGTAATAAAAGCAAGTTGGAATGATGAAGAAATCAAATAAAATTCAGTTCATATATTATCATAAAATTGTTTTTTATTCAGAGTAAATAATTTTAATGTAGAAATTAAATACAATAAGACTAAAACAATTGCGATTAATTCGATACCATTGTAAAATGCACCTTGAAGTTCTGTGAGGTCATCTTTCGCAACAATCCAATCTTCATAACCCTTTATATATAATTCAGCAGCCCCTGTATAATTTCCTTGAGCATACTCAAAATTTCCTATTTCTAAAGTTACTTCTGCATCATTTAAGCTAGATCGATCCATCCACCTAAAAGCACCACCTTTCAAATCAGCCCTCAAGGCATTTAAACTATGAATTGCGGAATTATTATAATATGCACCTAAACGTCGAGCTACAGAATCTCTCTCAAACTCGGAATAATAAGGACTCGAGTTATCAGTAAATCCATAATCCGACATAGGAGAATCAATTTGAGAAGCGAATTTGTTGGTGTAAATTGGGAGACCCATTATCTGACCAAAATTTTTTAACCCTAGTTGTTTTATGTCCATCCTAGATTTTGCAACTACATCTGTCATACTTCTCCAGTCAGCTAAATTAAGAATCCCAAAACCGATTTCTCCATATTCATATTCTTTTTCCCCTTCAACGGTGTTCCAAATAAATTTTCGATCTTTTGAATCAAGAAAAATTATTGACATGAAATAAAACCCCACTGGCCATTCTTCATGGTATTCGGTTCTTATTTTATTTTTGAATTGTTCGGCAATTTGGTTTGTAATTTTTATATAGGTTCCAGTAGAATTTGAATCTTCATTTTCCAAACTTTTAATATAATCAAAAATTGGATCTTCAAGATTATTAATTTGGATAAATTTTCCAGACACTTGTAAATAAGGAAAAAGATTCGACAGGATTTTATCAAATTCTTTACCGGAATTAAGTACATTATCCAAATCTGTGTTTACTTTTATATATTCAGGGCCCCTTGGTCCAATTAATACTTGGTCAAAATGAACAATTGGATTGAGAAAATTATAATTGATATTTATAGGTGATCCTACAAATATGTTTTCAACTAACTCAGTGATTCTTATCGATAAAGTGTTCAACAAATTGTCCATATTGGAATTTTCAAAGTAGCTGGGATCAAAATGAGGTGCTGAAGCTGAAGGATCATAGAACAACCCAGTTTTACCAACTATTCCAACATTTCTAATATCATCTTGATCTATTATCCCCTTCAAATTGCCTAGGCGAAACCAGTGTTTAGCATTTGTATTATTTATTTCACTGTCTATTTCTGTAAAATTAAGAAGATGGAGGGTGTAACCATTTTCATTATTATATGGTTTTAAATAATTGGAAAATGACCCCATGTCAATCACAAAACCAGATTGTTCAATAATCACATTATCGAAATATTCTGCAGTCATTCCACCATCTACATCATTGTTAAGATAATACGGAATATTGTCTAACAAATTATTATGTTCATTGGATGCCATTGTTTCCAAATTATAGGTGATCTTATTTTGAATCCCCCAAAATCGATCCCTGATAAACATTACCTGCTGATCTATTTTGTCTTCTGATGGATAAACTGATTCTCCAACTATGTTTTTTGGTAAAGTGTTATCTAAAATCGGGATAAGATCTGATGAAATATCATCAAAGCCCCATAATTTAATTGAGATCTCAATAGGTAAATTAATTTCTTTAAATCCAGATTTAAGATCCCCTGTATCTAGGGAATTTGCCGGGTTTGCAAGTAACAGAATCACAAGAATTGCCAATCCATTAAATATGAATTTCTTATTACCCACATTGATCAGATAAGTTAAACAAAATTAAACCTAGTGAATTACACATGTTAGATAATGACTTGTAATTATATTTTTATAAAATTGTTTAGCTAACCAGAAGTCCATACTTCAGTTAATCTATCATTGGCCTTCTTCATTGATTTTTTATCCACCTTTAACTTATCAACCATTAGCGATTGAGAATTGAAGAAAGTATCTCTCAGTTGTGATGGGTTATCTAATAAATTTTCAATAGAAGACATTTGAGCTTGAATATCTCGGGTCAATAATGCCTTTTCCAACCAATCAGATAAAATTTTTCTAGAATTTGGAACAGTTAAATCATAATAAACTGTCTTAGCACCACCAAGTAAACTTTCTTTCTTTGGCTTTTTGAAAGTTTCAGGTAAATGAACTGGCGGAACAACTACAAAATAAAATTCACCATTTTTTGAATATTGGAAAATATAAAGGGGTATTTTTAGTTCAACTAATTTTGCATTACCAGTATCACCTATAATTGAAGAGGAAATCATTTTTGCTGTTTGGGTTTGCATATTAGAAACAATATCATTTGTCCATTCATTACGCAAATCTTTGAATTTAGTTAAAGTAGATAAAACATCATCCCGTTCTTCTTTTATCACTTTCATTTCTTTATCCCGCGTTTTTTCGATTTTTGATGATTCTTCTTTCAAGACTTCTTTATCCATTTCTGCTCTATTTGCTAGAAATTCAACTTCAATTCGGAAATTTTCCCTTAAATCTTCTTCCTTAGTTTTAGTATTTTTTACTTGTCGAGTTGCAAAGCCAACTGCAGCGCGTAGTGTTTCAGTTTCATCGGATAATTGCTTCAATAACCGATCAATCTTTTGAATATCTTCTGCTTTTTTTGCTGTTTTAGTTAGTTTTTCTAAAATTTGAATTGAGGATTCAATTGGTTTTTCATCCCTTCGAATATTTTTAGCGACTCCATCAAGGAAATTCTGCAAATTGATTTCAACTTTTGATGCCATATCATTCTCAAATTTTTTAGTATCTGCTGCAAGTTTTTTATCTCTAGCCCCTAAATCTCGTTTAAGATTTTGATGCTTGTTTGTAATTTCAACCTTCCAAAATTGAGTTTTTTCTTTATAATTAGTCTCTGCTAGATTTGCCTCCTCTAATAGTACTTTTTCAACTAAATCCAATCTATCCTTGATGTTTTTCTTAAGGGAAGCGTCATCGTACACACGAGTATTGATTTTTCCAAATTCTTCTTTTAATTCTTCTTTAGATCTAAGTGAAGGAAAGTTGTGAAAACCAGACACAGCACCTCTAGGTGATCTTAAAAGATCTTCAATAATCTCAACTTGTTTTAAGGTGTACCCCCCTACCAATTCGGTTTGTGAAGATCCAAATTCCATTAATTTATCATATAACTTATTTAATCTAAGATTGTTTTTGTCACCACAAAATTCCTTTATTTCAGTTAAAGTGGATAACTGCATTATCGGTAAGGGTATACTTTCCTTCGAAATTCCATTAATTGGAATGTATTGTCCAATTTTTGTTTTGAAAAGGTATATAGGAAAATTAACTTTAGAAATTCTATCAAGGGATTTTGCTCGATTCACTTTTCCACTATCGATAAAATCAGAGGCTAGAAGAAGCATTCCGGTAATTTCAGCTTTTTTATCTTCGTCATCCGATAAACTTGAATTATGAAATGCTAATTGAATACTCACATTTAAACTATATTTGTTAATATTATTAAGCGATTCTAATTGGTTTCAGTCTTTAGGTAAATCTAATATCTTACACAACATTTCCTTGAGATAATACAATTACTCGATCTGCATAGCGTTTCAAACTCTCATTATGGGAAGCGACAATTACTGTTGTACCTTGACGACTAATCCTTCTCAATAAATTCATAATGTTTTCTGCATTGTCAATATCCAAATTTGCAGTAGGTTCATCAGCAAAGATTACCTTGGGATTTTTTACTAAAGCACGGGCAATTCCAACCCTCTGAGCTTGACCACCTGATAATTGACCTGGAAATTTAGGAAAATGTTCATCATGTAAATCCAATCTCCTTAGTAATTCCTTAGCCTTAGCACGGATTTTACCAGCGTCTTCTTTCTCAGGATATAACGGAACTTCAACATTCTCAAGGGCTGTCAGGTTAGGTATTAATTCCCATGATTGAAAAATAAATCCAACATGATTTCTTCTAAGTTTAGTTAGTTCCTTTTCACTATATTTTGTTATATCCTCACCCATAAAATTGATAGTACCCTCAGTAGGATTATCTAAACCAGATAACATGTTTAACATAGTAGATTTTCCAGATCCACTTTCTCCTCTGATCAATATCAATTCAGCCTCGTAAAACTTGACGTTAATATTACTGATAGCTCTAACTATTTCAGAGCGTCCTCTCTTGTATTCTTTCACTAGATTTTCGGTTTCAATTATAACTTCTACACTCATTTTAATCAAAGTCCCCTGAAAGCCTCACTCGGGCTAACTTGTAAAACACGCCAGCTAACTAAAAGCATCCCTGGTAATGTAACTATTACTGTTATCCCGAAGGAAACTAGTACCGATTCCTTGCTTAGTAAGCTGGTTGTCGAAAAATCTGAAAGATAGAATAGTAACCCTTGGGCCATTGAAACCCCAAAAATAAATCCAACAAATGCTATTGTCAATATTTCAGCCATCAAGGTAGTACGAACGGATGATTGAGCATACCCCATCGCTTTCAATATTGCAATCTCTCTTCTTCTAAATCGAGAAATTAGATATGCGAACATGGTCGTTAGGATAATGCCACCTAAAACCACAAACAAGAGATTTGCCCAGTTCTGAATCGCCTCGTCTTCGGCTTTATCGGTTGGTAAACTATCAGGTTGAGGTTCCCAATCTCCATGCTCTCCAATTCTGTTTTCTTTAAGAAGGCCTTTGATCTGTGTATTCAATGCAGTAACTAGCTTGTTTGCCCCTCTTGAAATAATATTTCCAGGTACTACGAAAGTAATACTATAAGTATAAGCATCTGCTGTTGTTTTGCCAAATAATTTTAATAAGCTTTCAAATTTCGATTTATCGGCAAAGATCCAAAGCCTATCCTCATCACCTTGTTCCTGGATTTGACTCGAATCGAATTTACCAGATACTCGTAATTCTATGGGATCAGAACCTGCTTTTTCAAATGTAAATAACTGACCAACTGCAATTTCTGTATCTACGACTACACCAGTCGAAGAAGAATTGTATATTTGTTTAGAACCTGATGGAACCAAGATATGACTTTTTGAGGTTGGGTATTCCCCAGCTGAGACCAAACTTGGTTTAACAAATTCACTATACCATGGATGATGTATATCCATACTGTAAAGTCGGATATACGGATCCAGTTCCGCATAATGAAATATAATACTTGTCTCTATCTTAATATCATCGTCACTATCTTCAATTAAAAGTATATCACTTAATATTTTAGTTCCCTGAGCATAGGTAACGGTTTTACTATCCTCTTGGTACATTGAGACTCCTTTTTGTTCTAGTATTCCATCTGTTCTCATATCATCTAAAGTATCAATATAAAATGCAATGAAGGTTGATACAATTCCAAAAATCATTAGAAAAACAAAAAATCTACGTTTTGATCGAAATGTAAATCGAACTGATTTCTTGAAAACTCGAAAATTACCCATAATTTCTCTACATCACTAGTTAATAGTTTATTTTATATTAATTTATACAAAATAGTTTGATACTTCGATGATTAATTCCATATGAAAGGGTAAATTACCAAACCATTAATTCAATGGGATTCAGAACAATTTGTAACCGATCTTCTAATAAATTAAAACAAATGACAGATAATCATACATATGCGATCTGTTGCAGTGTTAGGTGCCACTGGGGCTTTGGGAAAAGCTACAGTTGATGAATTGATCAAACAAAAAATCTCAGTCAAAATATTGGTGAGAGATATTGAAAAATACAAAGCATTATACCCAAAGCAAAAAGTCCCAGGAAGGGTTAATGCGGTTCAAGGAGATTTAGATACAAATCAATCAATAGCAACTGTTATGGAAAACATTGATACAGTATTCCTCTGTTATAATACGAATTTACAATATTGGGAAAGAGATATGATAAATTGGACTGATAAAATTGCGAAAGTTGCAGCTGCATTGGAAGCACGAATCATTTACCCAGGATGTAAATTAAATTACGGTATTAAAGATGCACCAATATCTGAGGAAGACACCCAAAATGCCAATTCTGAAATTGGTCAATTAAAAATTGCTTTGGAAAAGCGATTATACAGAGCTGCCCAAGAGGGAGCCAAATTAACAATTATTAGATTTTCACCAATTTATGGCCCTGCAGATTTTAATTCTCAATTTTCAAAAGTCTTTGAAGCGGCCATAAAAAATCGTGCAAGTACTTGGATCGGAAATGTAGATATTAATCATGATTTCCTTTATAGTAAAGATGCAGCTAATGTTTTTGTCAAAGCAGCTCTTTCAGAAAATGCTGTGAATAAAGTATTCCATTTTGAAGGGAAAAAGATCTTGGTTAAGGAATGGATATCGAAAATATATAAATTCGTAGGGAGCGAGATTCCCTATAAATATAATATCCAATCTGAGTTAGAAGATAAAATCAAAGGTTTATTCTCCAAGGAGAAAAAGCTGAAAAATCAATTAAGGTATTTTACTGAAAATGAAATTTATTTTGATGGATCTTTATTTAAAAAAGAGATTGGAAGTGTTCAAATCACTCCTTTCGATACATCACTTCCTGAAACTCTTGATTGGTACAAATATTGGTTTCAAAATCAATCATAAATCGGTGTTTACACTATATCTAATTGTTTCATGCGAAAGTTTCATGTTAAAGTAATTCTCTATACTTGGATGGTATTCATTTACTCGAATAATTCTTAATCTTGAGATACCTTTCGATTTCCAAAAGGTAAGCGTTTCTGCAATTAAATTTCTCAGAACTTTAGGTTCTTTAGAATGAGGTCCATATAGAATAGCACGGGGTTCTTCTTTTTCTACCGTAAGAAATGAAGCAGCGAAGCCTACAAGTATATTTTTATCATCTTCAACTGCAACCCATGAGTTATTAGCAATATCGGGTAATTGCGTCCCTAAATTTACAAATTCACTTTTTGAGATAAAAATATATGAAGTCTTATCTAAATCTGGTTTAATTATCGTATCATAAATAATTGGTAATTCAGCTATATTAACTGCCCTCATCACATAACCCTCAGGAAGTTCTTCAGTATACCATTCAGTTTGTACGTTGTAAGAAGTAATTAATATCCTCTCCTTGGAGAATCCACTATCCATTAAACTACTAATTAATGGTGAAAATATAGGCAAATCAACTCGAAAAATATTGGCTTGGGTTCTTGATGAAGCTAACCATTCAATCAATAGTGGTTTTAAAGTAGATCCAGTTTCTTCCAATTGAAAATTACCCATCCAAAATAATCTTAAAAAGGAAAATTCATTGGAAAAACCAACTGTGAGGGCACTTCGCAACTGATCTGATGAATCTACTACCACCCACCAATTACCATTTGTTGATTCAGTTTCTTCAACATCAAGTAGAAATTGACCAAGTCCTGAACCATCATCTCCACTCTCATGTAGGAGGGATTGAAGTCTTAGTTTCAGATCTCCATCTCCTTTACGAACTTGAAATGTCATGTCTCTCAAATGTTACATGTTTTTTGGCATTAATAAAGTTAATTCAAAGGAAAAAAAAAGAGTTTAGTTGAAAATCAGATCATACAAATAAACACAGATATTTGAATTAGAATTTAATATCACTCTTATGTCATCACAAGAAATTAGGATTGAAAACGATACTATGGGTGAAGTTGAGGTACCCAGTAACGCAATTTGGGGAGCTCAGACTCAACGGTCTATTCAAAATTTTCAAATTTCAACTAGAAGATTTCCAAAATCTTTCATTATTGCTCTAACTCAGGTTAAAAGAGCATGTGCAATTGCAAATGGTGAATTGGGAGTAATAGAGAGAGACATAGCTGAAGTAATTACAAAAGCCGCTAATGAGATAATAAATGATGGATTGCATTTGAATCAATTTCCATTGGATATTTATCAGACTGGATCTGGTACACAAACTAATATGAATGCCAACGAAGTATTGAGCAACAGAGCAATCCAAATTATGGGTGGACAAATTGGTTCCAAAACACCTGTACATCCGAATGATCATGTGAATAAAGGGCAGAGTTCAAATGATGTGATACCAACTGCAATGCATTTATCCGCTTTAACTGAAATTACAAAAACCCTTGAACCAGCATTAGAAGGATTAATTATCTCACTTAGATCGAAACAAAACGAATTCATAAATATTGTAAAAATTGGCCGTACACATCTTCAAGACGCAGTTCCATTGACTTTAGGCCAAGAATTCAGCGCTTATGTTTTTCAATTAGAAACTGTAAAATCACATATTAAAGAAGCATCAAGATATCTTGAACAATTAGCAATTGGAGGTACTGCAGTTGGGACTGGATTAAATGCTCATCGAGATCTTGACAAAAAAGTATGCTCGATTTTATCAAATGACACAGGATTGAATTTCCGATCTGATGGAAATAAGTTTGCTCTTATTGCAAGCAAAGATGCATTAGTTGGAGTTAGTGGTGCCCTCAAAACTCTCGCAATCACACTCATTAAAATTGCGAATGACATTAGATGGCTTTCATCAGGACCTAGATGTGGATTAGGAGAGATATCACTCCCAGAAAATGAACCGGGATCCTCTATTATGCCTGGAAAGGTGAATCCTACACAGAATGAAATGTTAATTCAAGTCGGAGCTCAAGTAATTGGTAATGATGTAGCTGTATCGATGGGTGGTTCTTGGGGAGTTCTGGAATTAAACTTGATGAAACCAATGATAATTAGTAATGTACTTGAAAGCATTGAATTATTAGCCAATGGGATGAATTCCTTCTCAATCAATTGCATATCTGGCATCAAAGCTAATGAAACAAGAATTAATAATTTAGTAAGTCAATCATTAATGCTTGTTACGGCTTTAACTAAAGATATAGGGTATGATAAAGCTGCATATATTGCAAAAAAGGCTTTCAAAGAAGGTAAAACTATTAGAGAAACAGTACTTAATGAAGGACTAATTCCAGAATCAGAAATAGATAAAAAATTAGATTTGACAAAAATGGTCCATTTAGATAGAATGTAAAATGCTTTGAAACCATATAAATTTTATAGATCAACTAATTTGAAATTATTCTTTACGTCTTTTGATTATAATATTTGTATAGAATAGTAATATAATAGTGCAAACGATTCATTGAAAGAAAATGAAATAAAGGCGTCTTCATCAGAATCATCGGGTATCCCGTCTTGGAATGGGTCTTCAGATTCTGTCGATGATATTTCTGGATTGAAATCACCCTTAGCTGTTGAAGTTTTATCTGTAACAGGAACGCATGTGTTTGCAATAATCTCAAAAATCTCTAAGGTCACATAATCGGATTCAGATCTAAGTCCATCTGAATCTTCTGCATAAACTTCAAAATAATAAAATAAATTTGGTAATCCAGTAATATCTAGGAATCAATAAAATCTGTTTTTAAGAATTAAAACCTATATTCGATCATAAAACGTTGGAAATTATTAAATTAAAAATAATTAGATCTTAATTAATTACTATGAATATTCTTGAGACAGCAAAGAATTGGGCAGTTGAAAATTTAAAAGATGATGATACAATCTCAATCTTACTAGTTGGCTCATGGGCAAAAGGTAGTGGAACCGATGTTAATGATATCGATATAATCGTTATAAAACAATTTCAGCTAATTGCAATCGCTCATCAGGAACATAAACTAGATAACTTCACTTTGGATATATGGGTTCACGATATTGATGCAATTAAGGAGGACATTTTTGGAATCCCAATTGACTTAAATCAGATTAACAATACCTCTATGATACTTTCATTTCTTGAACATGCGATTGTGTGGTTTGAAACCGAATCGATACTTTCTGAACTGAAAGAAAAAGCATCAGGTTGGTCATGGTCATCAGAATATTCAAAATTCTTAGAATTCGACAATATAACACCTAAGACCCCTTATTTACTCAATGCGTACAATGAAAGTTTACAATTAATTGATGCTGCAAAAGTGAGATTGAGAAAAGGTAAGCCAGTAAGCCATAGAAGAAAAGATTATCCTGAACTTATTTCTGAAAAAAGTGAAGAGAAGGCAAAATTGGTTCATGACCTTACAGAAAAGGTTTATTCAACATCAGGAATAGATCGCCACTGGACTGAATTTGATGATGCAAGAAAAGCGATACAAACAGGCCAATGGGCAAATGCTGTTGCATCACTCAAGGATGTCTTGAGGTTTATTGTAAGATATCAATTACCATTAGTACCAGAACAATTACTAGATCCATCAATATGGAAAGCTGTTGAGGATATGACATTGAGTGAAGAATTGAAAAATGCCCTCGAAGAAGCTTATACATGAAGTTTAATTATTCCAAATCATCAAATGCTAGCATAATTTCAGCAATTTTACCAGCATATCCTTTTGAAACATTGAATTTTTGACGATTTTTGTATTCGCCTTCCTTATTTTTTTGCCAACCATAAAATCGCAATTGTTTTTTACCTTGTACTTCAACCAATAATAATGCCTTGAGCCATTGGGACGTTTTAGCAAGTGTTTTTCCCCTCAATACTTTTATCCCTTCACCAACTGGAAAGCCCTCTGTTTGGGGAAGAAGTTCTTCTAGACTGCCTGTAGATTTCATTGTTATCATTTCTTTCTAAAACTTGTAATCTAATATACATTATGTTATTTTGTTAGACCAATCATGTAATCATTTAGCTTGAAGATCAGTAAAATCAGGTTTTCTTTTTTCGAGAAAAGCTTGAACTCCTTCTTTATGTTCATCTGAAGTGAACGCAGTACCCTGAGAAAGCCCTTCAACTTTCAGATGAGTTAATAATTGATTTTCAAATGCTGCATTAAGCAAATCTTTGGAAAGTCCAAGTGTATCAACCGGGCCTTTTGATAACTCTGTTGAAAGATTGTTAATTTCAGAATTAAAGATATTACTATCAATAATCCTGTTAATAAGTCCGTAAGATAGAGCTTCATTGGGTGAGAGCGTTTTTCTAAAAAAAACTAATTCCTTTGCCTTAATTAATCCAACTAACCTGGTGATGAAGTATGATGCTTCAGGTATCAATCCAATATTTCCATAAGCAAATCCAAATTTAGATTCTGATGAGGCATATAATAAATCACATGCTGTTGCAATTACAAATCCTGCACCATAGCACGGACCATTTATCGCTGCAATCACCGGTCGTTTAATTGAGCGGATTAATCGTACAATTTCATTAAGTCCTGTATCTAATCTGATGTTAGACACGAGGGCTTTGCCAAACCTATCGCTCATTTCAGAAATATCACCACCCGCACTAAAAGAATTTCCACTTCCAGTGATTACAACACATCTAACTGAAGAATCATCTTTTACTTTTTGTAATGATTTCTTTAAAGCTAAAATCATTTCAATATTAATTGCATTTCTCTTTTCAGGACGATTTAATGTAATTGTGGTCACATTATTATTATCATGAGAAATCAATACCGTCATAATTGGACATAAGCTAATGCAAACAAAAGGGTAACTATTATAGGTCAATTACAAATTGCTGATTATGTCAAATATTTTTTCGATTTATTTTAATGCTAAGATAAATACCTAATAATTTCTTTAAAATGGTCCTCCTTTATTATCAAGAGCTGGTGGCTGACCTGCTCTTTATTCATTCGATTTTCAGAATATACTGCTGTATTTACATGTTTTACTTTCAAATCAGTCCTAAAGATCTTACCAAATAACGATAATAGTAGATTGTAAATCGTGGCGATAATTACAAGTCCTGCTAATAATAATAGTCCGTGAAATAATAGAATAATAATGCCAATCAACGTGTTCATTCAGTAAAATATTGGTGATCCAATTATATAAATACGTCATTCATTATTGGAGTTTGAAAAGATAATCTCGACATGTGGGTTAAAAAATTTTTATCTTAAACCATCTTTATGATGAAAATTGTATTTCTTCTGTTGAATTCTTAAGTGCAGTTGTGGATGAATTACCTGAGCTTATGGTTAACGCTATTTCATCAAAATAACCTGCGCCTACGAATGTTTGATGTTTAACAGCTTTAAATCCATATTTTTTTTCAGCATCAAATTCTTTATTTTGAAGTTCAACATACCCTCGCATACCAGTTTCAGCATATTTTCGAGCCAGTTTAAACATACCATAATTATTGTCATGAAATCCTGCTAATGTTACAAATTGGAATTTATACCCCAATTTCCCTAAATCTTTCTGAAACGTTTCTATTTCATCCATCCCTAATTTTTTGCTCCAGTTGAATGATGGAGAACAGTTATAGGCAAGTGGCTTACCTGGGAATATTTCATGAATCGCTTTTGCAAAAGATTCTGCCTCCTCTAGATCAGGAGTTTTTGTTTCAAACCAGAGCAAATCACAATATGGTGCGTAGGCTAATGACCTTTTTATGGCTGCGTCTAAACCACCTGAAACATAATAAAATCCTTCAGGTGAACGATCACCCATAATAAATTCCCGATCCAACGGATCTACATCTGACATCAATAAATTTGCGGATTCTGCGTCAGTTCTTGCAATAACCAGGGTTGGTACTTCCATAACATCAGACGCAAGTCTAGCAGCAATCAGTGTTTGAATAAATTGAGAAGTTGGAACCAGAACTTTTCCACCTAAATGACCACACTTCTTGTAACTAGATAATTGATCTTCAAAATGCACCCCTGCCGCTCCAGCTTTAATCATGGCTTTCATAAATTCAAATACATTTAATGGACCACCAAAACCAGCCTCTCCATCCGCCACAATAGGTTGAAAATAATCTATTTCTGATTTTTCGTCCATATGTTGAATCTGGTCGGCTCGTAATAATGCATTATTAATTCTCCTAACTAATTTAGGAGCACTGTCAGCAGGATATAAACTCTGGTCAGGATACATTTCCCCTGCTTCGTTCATATCTGCAGCGACTTGCCAACCGGATACATAAATTGCCTTCAATCCTGCCGAAACAATCTGTAAGGCTTGATTTCCAGTTAAGGCACCCAGAGTATTTATGTAGGGTTCAGTTTGAATGTAATTCCAAAGTTTTTCTGCTCCAATTTCAGCTAATGTAAAACATTTATTGATAGATCCTTTTAGCTTCCATACTTGCTCTGCTGAATAAAGACGGGTTATTCCGATCCATCTAGGATCATTTTCCCATTCAGCTTTTATTCTCTCGAGGTATTCGTTCTTTGATTCGGTTTTTCTCATATTTAATTCCCCATAAATGAGTTATGGGTTGAATAACACCAAGAATTTTCTGAGATTTTATTGATGACTATTATATCTCAATATAATACAATGAGTTATTCAAGTTATATTACTGATAATCAAATAAAAGAGATTCGGTTAATCTCAGATTATTACACACTATTTCCATATAAGGCGATTTTAGACAGAATAATTTCCATTTTTTTATAGATTATTAAAAATATATTTCATAAAGCATAAAAATATTTAATTTTATTGCTTCTATTGTCAGATACAGTCTAAATTCCATTCAAGAGGGCAGGGGTTATATCATTGAGATCCAAAAAAATTAATTAAAATTAAAAAATTTGAAACATATAATTAATATCATTAATATGTCATTTTTTGATATATCATAATGTGATATGCGGATAGATATAATAATGGAATTTATCATAATAAAATATGGACGAACTTAAACGTGATTTTTCCGTTTTATATGTTTGTGAGAACTGTAATAAGGCAACACCACCACCGACACATTGTGGGAAAGCAATGCAAGTAGAAGTTAAAAAGAGTACTATCAATTGGATTTGTTGGAAAGGAGAACATACACCTTGCTGTGGTAAAGAATCATTCTTTGCTTATGACAATTGTTGTGTAGACCCCAATTTAGTAATGCAACTTCAAAAAGTACTGGTCTAATCAATTTCTTTATTTATTGAAGGTGTTGAATATCGAGGTGTATAGCACTAATAATTGAAATATTATCATTTGGATTTTAAGTTGAATATTACATTATAATAACAAATGCAACTGAGCGAGAGGATTACTTCTGATAAATTGAATTCTCAAATATTCAAACCTGAATTTATTTTAAGTTTATTAAATCATAAAAAACATCTCATTATACTATCTGCTTACCTCTTTTTCTCTCTAACATTTAATCCCCCATTTTATACTCTTATTGCCTATTTGATCTACATAATTTTGATAATCGATGGATATAATCACGGTAAAAGGCAAATCAAAAAAAATGAACCTACATATTTTCAGGTTATTCAACCAATATTCATTGGTATTTTGATCGCACTTTACATTTCCTATTTTTACATTTTGATCACTAATTTGAGTGGAGTTTATGAAGATTGGATAAACAATTATTTCGAGGCAGTACCATCAATAATTGCGTCAATTGTTATGATTATTTTCGGTACAGTCAGTTTTATTATTTTTCCACTTATTATTGCCTCTATGTTTTCTTTCTTTTTTTTCGTTCCGTATTTCATAGGCTATCAATTTGGTAAATTCTTTTATGCAAAAGCACGTAGATCAAGACCAAATGAAATGTTAGACTTCTTAAGCGAACTGAAATCCGAAAATGCTAGCCATTCCGAAGAATTACTTAATTAATTTAAAGCAAATAAAATCTACTAATTGCGGATAACCCGCACTATACGTAAAATTAACTGAAAAGGAAAGGATATCTCACGTGATATTTCGTTTATACTCTACCTGTACCGCAAGTGCTTCTGTCCCATCAGGGAGGATATTATACATCTCGAAAGTAAATGCATCAGATGATTTTGGTATAATTTTTGTCCTCCACTCCCAATTTGGACCTTCAAGAGCTTCATAACTACCTTTAGCACTAATTTTATTGTCAGAATCTATTGATCCCTCACAGAGCATAAAGTCAGGTTGATGCCATGAATCAATCCATGTCATTAGGATTTTCTTCTTTTTTTCATTATAGCGAAAAATAAGTAATCCTTCTTGCTTTTTTCCATCATATTCCCACGCATAATCAATTTTCATGTACCGATCCATTACCACTTTTTGAATACTGGAAGTTGAATTACATTTTACTGATGGTTGAGTTGGATTCAGCCACAAAAGATATTCCCCCATCCATTTTCCTGATAATTGTTCTGACAATTCTTCAAAGGTCATTTATTACTAATAAGTCTATTTTTTATATAAGGAAGATGTACCTTATTAAAAGTAAAATAAGATTCTTTTTGTTACAAAAAATATGGTTCAAATATAATCAAAATAAATAATTGTAAATTAATTTTGTATTAAAATGTAAATTTAAACCATGAATTCATTATTTTTGATGGGTATATAAGATATTCTCCAATCTATAAAGCCCCCTCATATAATATTATCTCACTTTCTAATATGCGTTTATTGACCAAACCTTTATATAAGTAGGTGCGCAATTAAAAGAATAGAGAAGTATCATTTTGATACCGTTGGAATCTAGATGATCGAATTCTTTAATAATTTTGGAATTCGTGATACAAACGGTCTATGAAACAACATCTGGAGGAAAAAAATTTTGAGCACCTCAGCCAACAAACCTAATAGTAATACCAATGCCACTGGTCTTATATGTCCAGAATGTGGATCAAAAAATTTGATTGTCGATAAAACCCGAGGAGAAACAATCTGTAGAGAATGCGGGACAGTAGTCGACGACTTACTAATTGATGATGCACCAGAATGGAGAGCTTATAATTCTTCTGAAAGAGAGAGTAGGTCAAGAATAGGTGCACCTACAACTTATACAATACACGATAAAGGTTTATCAACTCAAATCGGTAGTGAAGATAGGGATGTATTTGGACAGAAATTATCTGCAAGTGCAAGAAATCGATTTCATAGACTAAGAAAATGGAATGCTAGAAGTAGAATTCATTCATCAAGTGATAGAAATCTTACCAAGGCAATGCGAGAATTAGACAGATTAGCAAGTCAAATGACTTTACCAAAAACGGTGAAAGAAACAGCTTCTATTATTTACAGAAAAGCATTACAAGCAAATTTAATTCGAGGAAGATCTATTGAAGAAATGATTTCAGCAGCCACTTATGCGGCAGCCAGACAAAGGCATCTACCAAGAACCCTTGATGAAATTGCAAGTCATTCTAGAATCAGCAAGAAAGATTTAGGTCGTGCTTATAGACTATTAATAACTGAATTAAAACTTAATATCCCCCTTGCAGATCCAATTAACTATATTGTTAGGTTTGCATCCGAATTAGGTTTAAGTGGAGTTGTAGCTGCAGAGGCCAGAGATATCGTTCTCAGAGCCAAAAGTCAAAGATTAGCAATGGGTAAGGACCCTGTATCATTAGCAGCAGCAAGTATTTACATTGCTGGAATTCTACATAGTCAACAATTAACTCAGCAAGGTATTGCAGATGTTGCCGGCGTAACAGAAGTAACAATTAGAAATAGATACAAAGAACTGGTTAAGAAATTAGAAATTACAGCACCGCTCTATTAAATCGATTTACCCAACATAAATAATTTATTCATACCTTAATTATTGAAAATAGGATGTCAGCTGGTACACTAAAAGATGTCATGGATCGGTTGTATTCAATCGATGCAAATGAGAGAGTAAAAGCAGCCAATGAAATTGGGGAAATTGGAACTGAAAAAGAAGCACCTATCGTCCTGAAAGTTGCTCATGAAGATGAGACAAGTACCGTAAGACAAATGGCTATTCAGTCGTATTTTGAAATATTAAAGGAAAAAGCCTATGAAGATATTCTCAAAGCAGCAAAATCCCACTTTGATCAGTATGTAAGGATATATGCAATTAGCATTCTTGGAAAATTAGATCAAAATCAAGTTTCTGAGCCTCTTCTTGAATTAATGAAAGATGAAGATCCCAAAATAAGGGCGACAGTTGTTAAATCGATGATACATGCTAATACCATTCAAAACGCAAAACACCTAGAAACATTTTTTGAAAATGAAACACATATGTTAACGCAGTGTAATATTATAGAAGCTTGGGCTATTTGGAACTATAAACAAGCAAAAGGGAAAATCAACAAGCTCTTTGAAAATACTGATAAAATGGAATCCCAAATCGAATTAAAAACGATATCACTTTTTACTTTGGCTTTATTTGGAGATAAAAAAGCACTGAAAGAATTGAAAGAGGGTAATATTGATACTTATTACCGTATCAAAGTAGATTCTAAGCATTTTACTGGTAGAAAGGGGTTGGTAAAAGCATTGGAATTATTGAAAAATTAGTTGTAAGTCTTCATAAGTATTCAAATTTAGTATACTCTTTTTGTCAGTTTGATGTGATTTATTAATTCACAGGTTAATATTAAATTGTGCTAGATACCGGGCTTCTTCGTCTCGAACTAATTCCAGGTAAGAATATTTCTAATATTTGTGAATCACATGAGGGAATTGTTCTATTTGTAGTGCCAAATCTTATTGATGTTATATCAGAAATTGAATTAAAATATATACAAGATCATTACAACAGATTCAAGAAAATGAATTGGGAAATCGTAGTAATCACTGTCGATACTGAGGAGGAGATTGAATTATTTCAAACAAGGAATAAGCCTCAATTTATAATTTACAGAGATTATGATCTGACATTTTGTAAGTCACTTGGAATAATAGGAGAAGATGACGTACCATTAAGACGAACCTTGATTATAGACAAAAAACACGCAATTAGAAGAATTTTTAAGCAAATATTACCTAAAGAACATACTCAAGAAATAATTAAGTGGATTGAATTAAACTCTCATCAAGCGATGACTATTCTTCAAAATGGTACTGGTAATAATAAAAAAGAAATTTAAGTAAATAATTTTCCTACTGACGACCCTCGCATAACTAATCTAAAGACTTCAGCGAATTTCACCCCAGCTAACAAACCATTTTGAACCATAGAACTTTGTTTGAAATCACCAACAGGCCAGTCACCATAAGCTTCAATATAAATATCGATAAAATCTTTTATTCGATCTTGTTGATGGGTTACATCAATGAATTTTAAACGAGTATTATTATTTGATGTGAAATCCACATAGGTGTAAAAATCAATTCTCTCTCTATGTGGAGGAAAATTACTACCATTTCGTTTGTATCTAGCATAACTTGTTGCATCCCTGACTAAATCCGCACAATTACGATGATCTGGATGACCTCCACCAACAGATTCATATTTTCCCCAAGTGATAATAATGTGTGGCTGAATTTCTTTTATTAATTCAGCAACCTTATACCCATTTTCTACAGTATATGCTATATTCGAATCTTCAAAATCCAAATATTTAACTTTCACACCTATCAGGTTCTCAATTTTTTCAGTATGGATCTTTCTCTTCCTAACAACTTCCTCGGAATTTCCTTCAACGGTCGTTGAATTTTCACCCTTTGTCAAAAAAGCCAAATATACATTATGTCCATCATCTGCATAGTTTGCCAATGTTCCTACACAACCGAGTTCATCATCAGCATGTGCAAATATTGCTAGCACTGTTTTTTTATCGGTTTCAGTTTTCATAATTTTTCATGCATGAATTTCTATTTCAAAGACTCGGTAAGGGTAATATCATTTTCATTTTTTTGTCGCAATATTAATATTCTTTATGATCATTTTCTTATATAATTTGATAATTATTTAGAATTCAAGTTCTGCAACTCCATATCTGATGTCACCAACACTTCATTTCTCTTTTAAAAAAAGATAAATCAAATTGAAATGGATCTTGTCCAATAATGAACGGTGCTTCCTTCTGCTTCTCATCCTACTGGAGTTAACAAAGACAGCGTTTCCGTGATTTTTTACCATTGGTTGATCATTTTCAGTCCGTGAGCTGAGTACCAGCGCTTCTGAATTAACAGGGTAGGATAACCAATATGGTCTTTCGATACGCTCCTACTCTACCGTTCTCCTCCCTAAATTGTAGGAAGAAGTGACAGGGAGACACTTACCTAGCCCTCTTACACCTTTAGTTACTAAACGTAGAAATGTAATGTAAATAGTCTAAGGATTGTCTCAACCATGATTGCGTGTTATACTAGTTTAAAGAACTGAAACTCAAATTGTGATTTTATATAACATTTCAACTATGCGATCTATTTATCGGTGGTAAAGGTAACACTCCAGTCTCTTTTGAAAAAGGAAAAATTTGCTGACTCTCAGTGACGGCGTTTTCTCTCAGATAAGGAGAGAAAAAATCTGTGTTTTTCTTTATTGGAAAAATAACACCTGATGAAATAAAATTAGCTGGCGGTAAGATCACAATATCGGTATTAGTTTTACTTTTTAATGTAACAAATGCCATTATTCTGACTTTCTCAAAATTATTTCCTCTGAATATGAAGGAAGGGTGCTCATGACTCAAAATTATAATTTCACATTCGGTGTTTGAATTATCTTCATGTCCGTGAAAAATACATATTGGAGGTTCGCAAATGTTATCACAAATGGTGATATTATTGTGTTGGATGTGGCGTAAAGATTGCCGAAGCAATACATCATGATTACCTTTTATTAGAGTAATTTGTAAATCTGCTACACGAGAATCATTCAAAAAATATTGCAATGAGTTAATTTCCTGCCCATTGGTTCCAAAAATTTCATGTTTTATATCCCCATTTAACACAAGATTATCTATTGTAATAGTCTTTCTAATATCTGAAATTGTTCTTAATAAGTATTCAGCCAGTATTGATTTTTCAGTTGAAACATCACAATCTAATAATCCAATTGCGTATTCTTGACCAAAATGTAAATCACCAAAAACAAGTGTCTTCGATTGTTTTATTAAAAGGAAAGGAGTTCCTGAAATAATTGCTAACTTCTCATTCAAATCAAATTGAGAATACAATGGGTGATTACATTCTTGTTGAATCATAGTATCTTCATTTAATCTAAATCTTCAATTCTTCCACCAAAGAAACGGAAACGTTTCTTTCTACCAGCGAGTTCGGCCTTTCCCTTAATCATAACGATTTCAACTTGCTGAATAGGATCACTAAAATTTGGATCATCAACACGAGTAACACTCAGAATTCCATCTGTCATATGTTCAATAGCTCGAACAAACATAGGGTCATGTGCATCTGCATTTAGAGATATCAAAGTGGTAGAATTTTCTACTTTATCCATTGCCCTTCTATTTTGAAGAAAACTGAATACCATTTTATTGTTACCAACTGTGTTAATGATAGAAGATAAACTCATGACCGCACCCCGTATTCCTACTGTTGGACCTTTTTGAACATGTAGTAAAGAACGTCTTATAGCCTCATTTACCTCACGAGGCTCAGTAATATCAGCTATTCGCTCAATACCAATACCTTCATCTTCTACGGATATAACTGAAGAGAGTCCAGTTTGGAATGATCCTGAAAATGCATCAATAAACCTCAATCTACCAGTACGTAGTTCCATATCAGGATTACGCCCAAAACCTTGAAAAATACGCTTATAGTGATCAAATGTTTGTTCAGTAGATAATAAGTAAGTATAATCCATACTTTGTAATCCATTTGCAAGGAAACTGAGAATAAATGGGTCCGCATCAGCACCAATGGTTTGCTCCACTACTAAGGTCGCACCGCGTGCTAATCCACCACCTAATGCTTCATCTAGGGAAGGTAAACCAAATTTACATAAATTGGTTGTTGGTGTAAAAGTTCCGAACATCGATATGTCATAGTAAAATTATTTAATGAAAAGGTTTGTTCGTTTCAAAAGGAATTTTCATTAGATCAATTAATAAAATGTGGAGAATGTTTAAAGTAAAGTTTCATTATTTCTTAAAGGCTTGTTTTAATCTAGCTTGAAGTTGACTTTTCATATCTTCTGCTGAAACTGGTTTATCTCCATCTTCATTATCATCATCAGACGGGGGTGTACCATCCTTTTTCGGAGTTTTCTTTAATCCAGCTAAAGCTTGTTTTGGATCAAAACCTAGTGGCCCACTTCCAGAGTCTTTTTCTTTAACTGGAGCTTTTTTTAGTCCAGCTAATGCTTCCTTGGGATCAAAACCGGCTGCACCGACTTCAGAAGCTATTTCCTCTACAGGTGCTTTTTTAAGACCAGCTAATGCTTCTGCAGGGTTAAAACCCATTGACCCACCTCCTGAAGGAGGTGCCGCAGATAGGCTTGGACCTGCTGATGGAGCGGGGGCGGATTCAAGACTAGGACCTGGTGCAGGTGCTACAGGTGCCGCAGATAAATTTGGACCTGCTGATGGAGCGGGGGCGGATTCAAGACTCGGACCGGGGGCTGCTGCTGCGGGTGCTACGGGGGCAGCGGATAAGTTTGGACCAATAACAGTAACAAATTCTTGAGGTTTAATGGTCAAATCTAGCTTGAAGTTGACTTTTCATATCTTCTGCTGAAACTGGTTTATCTCCTTCTTCATTATCATCATCAGACGGGGGTGTACCATCCTTTTTCGGAGTTTTCTTTAATCCAGCTAAAGCTTGTTTTGGATCAAAACCTAGTGGCCCACTTCCAGAGTCTTTTTCTTTAACTGGAGCTTTTTTTAGTCCAGCTAATGCTTCCTTGGGATCAAAACCGGCTGCACCGACTTCAGAAGCTATTTCCTCTACAGGTGCTTTTTTAAGACCAGCTAATGCTTCTGCAGGGTTAAAACCCATTGACCCACCTCCTGAAGGAGGTGCCGCAGATAGGCTTGGACCTGCTGATGGAGCGGGGGCGGATTCAAGACTAGGACCTGGTGCAGGTGCTACAGGTGCCGCAGATAAATTTGGACCTGCTGATGGAGCGGGGGCGGATTCAAGACTCGGACCGGGGGCTGCTGCTGCGGGTGCTACGGGGGCAGCGGATAAGTTTGGACCAATAACAGTAACAAATTCTTGAGGTTTAATGGTCAAATCTAGCTTGAAGTTGACTTTTCATATCTTCTGCTGAAACTGGTTTATCTCCTTCTTCATTATCATCATCAGACGGGGGTGTACCATCCTTTTTCGGAGTTTTCTTTAATCCAGCTAAAGCTTGTTTTGGATCAAAACCTAGTGGCCCACTTCCAGAGTCTTTTTCTTTAACTGGA
>MDVR01000008.1 GCA_001940725.1 Candidatus Heimdallarchaeota archaeon LC_2
GTATCAAAACCAAGGGGCATTAACATAAATTCTTGAATTGCTAGATCTCCACCTGCATGTTCTCCACCATTAATTACATTTAACATAGGACAAGGTAACGCATAATCCCCTTGACCAATATATTCATACACCCATTGATTTTGTGACGCAGCTGCGACACGAAGATTTGCAATGGAAACTCCTAATATTGCATTAGCGCCTAGATTCGCTTTATTCGGGGTTCCGTCAAGTTCAATTAGGTAATTGTCTAGATTTTCTTGTTCAGTGATATCTCGACCAATAATTTTTGGACCTATAATTTCATTTACATTTTTAACTGCCCGAGTTACACCTTTTCCTAAAAATCGATTTCCACCATCTCTTAGTTCCACTGCTTCAAATTGCCCAGTAGATGCACCAGAAGGGACAATAAATCGACCTAATCGATTTTGTGAGTATACTTCAACTTCAACTGTGGGATTACCTCGAGAGTCAAGGACTTCTCTTGCATGAACTTTGTCAATTATATAGGGCATATTAACTATCAATAATTCAAAATGGTCAATTATTATATATTTATTCTTCATTTTTGATTAGTTTGTTGACTAAGTAGTAATCTTTTTTTCTAAAAATTAAATTCATCAACTAGATGAGTAAAAATTCTGAGACGGGAATAAGTAAAAATCTTGATCTTTTTGAAGGTTTAGTAGGATTAATTTTTATCATATTTACCGTTACAATAGCCATAGTAAGTTCAGACCGAAGAGACCAATATTATCTTGACAATCCAGATATTGTTCCAGGAACATATTTATTTATTGGTTTAATGATATTAATGCCAATGTTCCTTTATGGGATTTGGTTATTTGCTAAAGGTATCTGGACTTTATTAATTGAACTAGTTGAACGTGCAAGTGACAATGCAGGTCAGGCAAGTTAAACTTGAAATATTGTGATGAAAATGGTTGAAATTGATTTAAATAAATACAGTGATATTGATGGGATTTCCTTGGCTTCTAGAACTTGTGTCTATTGCAAATTAAATTTTCAAGAAGAATTCATGATACGCAAATTATGTCAAAATTGTCGTAGATTATTCGTTCTGTATCAACTTAATCAAATGTTTTCAAAAATGATTGTACCGAGTATATTACTTGCAATAATATTTTATGTTGTAGAACCTTTTAATAATTTTGCCTATCTTCCCCCAACTCTTGTTATAGGACCAGCATTTTTGATGGGGGCTTTACAACAAAAAATTCATTTCCGAGGTCTTGAGGAGAACTTTCGAATTATTCCTTTGTTTAGGTACTCAAAATTATTAAATGATAATGGATATTACAAAAAAGGCATTTTACTTTGGAATTTATATTATGATAGTTACAGTGAGATACATCAGAAGAAGGTATTGAATGAATTTGTGTTGTCAATATTAAATCAAGTAAAATCCAATCCTATGAATTGGATAGACGATATGTCGAATCCCACAAATTTTTCAGATCAAGAATTTATTCAATACTTATTTGATTTCACTGAAATTCGTGATGCATTTTCAATGAGCATAGGAACGGGGACCTTACCAGATATTTGGCCTCACGTAACAGATGTCACTTTGAAGGAAGAAATCATAGATCTGTTGTCCAAAAGTATTGAAAGTATTGATGAAGCAACTGATATTGAGAAAAAATTATTTCTTGAAGATTTATATCTTATTGAAGATGACCTTGAAGAGATCATTGAATCCAATCCTAAGTGGAATAATATTTTAGATGAATTGGCTCAATTTGAAGCTGAAGTTCCTCCAAAAAATATGTTTGAAGAAGTGAAAATGAATTCACAAAGTCAATCCGACATGCAACAACTAATTAAAAATTAAATGTCTAAAGAAAATTCTATATCAAAATTGTGGTGATGAAGAAATGATAATGGAGGTTAAAAATCTCACAATTCGATATAAAAACAATTCATTACCTCAATTATCTGATATAAATTTCAAAGTTGATAAAGGTCAATGTGTTGTAATTTCAGGAAAAATGGGAAGTGGAAAAAGCACATTATTTTGGGCAATTACTAAATTATTTAGTCCAGGTACGCTTCAAAGTGCAACAGGAGAGATTAATGTAAAGTTCCCTATTGTATTAATTTCTCAAAGAATAAAATCACAAATATTAACTTTCAATGTTTCTGAAGAATTAGTCACAAAGATGAGTTTTGAAAACATAGACAGACAGCAAAGATGGCATTATATTAGACAAATAAGTAAGGAATACAACCTTGAAAATATTGTTAATAGAGACATGAGAAACTTATCTTCAGGTCAACAGCAAATGGTGATAATTCTTGCAAACTTATTTTCAACTTCTGATAAATTCATAATTCTATTAGATGAGCCACTTTCACTTCTTGATTCATCGAATTCATTTTTTATATTATCTCTACTAAATAAATTAGCAAAAAAAGGTAATACAATTATTATTGCCGATACCAGACCTGAAAGATATTCAGACTTAAATCCTACATATTATGAAATCAAAAAGACTAAATTAGTCCCCCTAAAAAATGATGATCCAAATACAATAAAAATTAATAATTATGATGTATTCCCTCAAACTGAAAAACTGAAAAAGAAATCACTACATTTAAATTTAGAAATTGGATATTCTAAGTCAATTCAACATTTTAAACAGGATATTTCTCCTAATGGTATATTGCTAGTTACGGGAGTTAATGGATCCGGAAAAACTGCATTGCTTTTGACTCTTGCAAAAATCATTAAGCCATATAAAATTTTGTCAAATAAATTTAGTTTTCCTCAAAGCCTATATCTCCCTCAAGATACATTTTCATTTTTTTGGAAAGAATCAGTTTTAAAAGAACTTGAAGATACATTTGATATTGATCATTTACCTAATTGGATTAAAGAATTGTCAAAGATGTCTCCATTTCTTTTGTCTGAAGGGCAAAGGAAAAAATTGGGATTAGAAATTTGTTTCTCTCATGAAAAAACATTGCTATTAGATGAACCAACTCAATCTCTTGATCATGAAAGCATTGCTTGGCTTATTAAAAAATTAGAAAAGCATTCTATGAATAATTTAATAGTTATTGCAACAAACGATGAGTGGTTTTCTAAACAATTTCAAGATGAAGTTAAAATTATTAATTTCGAATTGGGTGATTGATTTGTTAGATTTATTTGATTTTGACGAAACAATTAAACAGAATTTCATTAATGAAAGAAATTCCAGTATTAAATTCATTATCTCAATTTTCCTTTTAATTAATGTCTTCATTAATAATGAATTTTTGATCTTGACGATTATTTTAATTGAAGTATTATTTCTCTCTATTTGGTCACAAGGAGTAAAACGGATATTAAATATCTATTGGAGCCTTAAATTTTATTTAGTTTTAGTTTTTATCATTACTTTAATCTTCAATCAATTCAAAGTTGATAACTTCATAATTCAAAACATATTAAAACTTGCAATAATTTTTATTCTTTTTTCATTCTTCACAAAAACTACAACTCCAGAAAAACTCATCGATATGCTTATACAGCTTAAAATTCCTGTAAATATCGCATGGAGTATCGGGTTGGCATTTCGACAGGCAATTTTAATCTTGGAAGATGTCTATTATATTCAAACCATCCAACGTTTAAGATTGGGATATCATCAGATGAGCATAAGTAATAAAATTATGTTCCGGGTAAATGAAATATACACCATGCTTGTTAGTATGTTAGCTCGTTCTATAATAATATCGACTGAGTTTGCAATTGCCCTAAAAATGAGAGGTTGGAAAGGCGCGCATCAGAGTATAATTCTCAATAATTCACCAATCAAGATCGCGGATTACTTGTTTTTAATCTTTGTAGTTGGAATTACTTTAACAATTCTCTTTACATTATGACATCAATTTTTTATTGGATGAATTCCATTTTATTTTGTGGAGATTGCAGAGGCATACGAAATTAAATTTCATAATTATGATGGAAATGAAAGGGAAATCACTCAATTCGTAAATCAATATTCTAAGATAAGAGAATCAAAAAGAAATGAAGGTAATGTCAATGCAAAAGTTTTGTCTTATTTCTTCGATGGTTTACTCGCCCTTACAAATGCAGATGAGTCTTTTTGGTCTGGCGATAATCAGGGAGCTTATACTAATTATCAAGAAGCTTTGAGAATGTTTAATCGATTTAAAAATTCAAGAAATTCTGATGCCAGATTAGATCGTTTATCTACAAGGATGATCCATCGAGCAACTGGTCTATTGAATCTGACAGATGCAATTATAATAAAAGATAAAGATACAAAAGAGGATCTGTTTTCTCAGGCACTAAATAATTTTAATGAAGAAGTATCGTTAGCTAATGTCATGAATGAGCAAATGTCTTCATATGCTGCTTTTGCCAGAGCTTCGTTTACAGAGAGTCAGATATTACTTAATGTTGCTATTAGATTAAGAGAAGAAGATCCTGATGAAGCAAAAAAATCATTACTAAATTCTCGTGCTTCATTAAAACAAGCTTGTTACATAGATCCTAGATTTCTAAGCTTTATGGAAACAGTAGAAACCACATTGGATGATCTTACGAGACATCGATTATTAAGAAGGGCTGAAATTCATGCGGATAATGCAACTGAAAAATCAGAGGCAGGACAATATAAAGATGCAAAAACACTCTTTCACAAGGCGATGTTACTTCATAAGCGTGCATCATCCCTCGCAGCAGATACTGGAGATCGGAGGAAATTACTAGCCTCTGCCACAATATATGAGGCTTCAATACATGAGACTGAGGCTTCACAATTTTTCAGAATTGAGAATAACACAAAGGCGGCATCGGGGAAATATTTGGATGCATCAAAATACGTTGACAAATCTATTGCTCTGATGGGGCATTTTGGTAGTAAAGGATTGATTGATAATCTAAAATGTCAGTCTAATTATTATAAAGCTATGAGTAATCAATCATCGGCTATTACTGAATTCGATGAAGATCAATTTCCTGAATCAAAAACTAAATTCGAAGATGCATTACAACTATTTGAAAATGTAATAAAATTAGCCACAATTAGTGATAATGAAGTATTGGTAAATATGAGTAACGAAGCAATTGCTGATGTCAAAGGATATCTTTCCATGGTCGAGGCTATGATATAAATTTGACAAAGATCTTTCTAACCTAACTAAGGGATATATAGTTATTAAATTTCAGCTGTTTGAATTAACTTGTCTTCAAATACTAATGATAATTCTGAAAGAAGCAAAAAAAAATTTTTAGCCTTGGGAGATTCATATACAATTGGTGAAAGCGTAGAAATAAATGAAAGATGGCCAGTACGATTAATCAAGCAATTAAACGAAAAAAATATACAAATTTCAGATTTAAAGATTGTAGCAACAACGGGGTGGACCACATCTGAGTTAGCAGCAAAAATAACTGAGGAAATTTTTGAACCACCATATGATTTGGTAACATTGTTAATTGGAGTGAATAATCAATATCGAGGGGAGGACAAAAATAAGTATAGAAGTGAGTTAACAGATTTAATTTACCAAGCCATTGATTTTAGTGGTGGAATTAGATCCAATGTTCTTGTTATTTCTATTCCAGATTGGAGCAATACGCCATTCGCAGATAATAAAAATCGAGCCGAAATAGCTACCGAGATAGATATCTACAATAAAATTAACTTAGAACAATGTGATCTGTTAGAAGTCAAGTTTATGGATATTACTCCGATCTCACGAAAAGCTAAGCAAGATCCAACTTTAATTGCAGAAGATGGACTTCACCCTTCAGGAAAGATGTATGAACAATGGGTGCAGTTAATGTTTCCAATAGTTGAAAAGATATTAAGTGACTGAAGAAAATTCAATGAGGTATGCTGTTCATATCACTAAATAGTACAAATTGATTCAAGTAGATTGTTCTGACTTAATAATTTTATTAAAAAATGTCAAGAAATACGTCTGCAAACACTTCAACACGAATGAGAGACAAAACAGTTTAATGTAAACGACTAAAAAATCAATTAAGAGAAAATTTTTCTTGTTTAGGAGTAATAATAATGTCGTTTAATGATAAAGCTGCTGAAGCAGTAGCCTCAGGTGATATCGGTGTAGGATGGTTGCTAAGCGACCAATGTGAAGTTTTTTGGAATGTAGGCTCATGGGAAGGTGCAAATCCATGTGAAATATTAACGGAATGGAAGAAAAGCGCAATGACACCCATAACGATCGCTGGACTAAAGTTCACAATTATCGGGAAAACTCCTGAAAGATTAGTCTCAACAAATATTGGTGGGCAAGGTCACATTGTTGGTGCAAAATGTACTAATTATCCAGGTTATTTGGTTTGTTGGTGTCCAGCTACTGTTGGTCCGAATATTGCTTATTCAGTTATTCAGAAATTAGCAGATTTAGTGAAAGCATAAAAGCGATTGAAGATATTATTTTATTAATTAGATTTCATCTTTCTAGAGATTATAAGTATTAATCATAAATACCTCTTGGAATTCGCAATTTTCAAAGCCTCTTGAATATATTTGTTAAATTCAGAAGTTTCAATTCTTTCTATAACTGAAATTTCAATATTATTCCATTTCTTTACCTCTGATTCAAGTTTGAAAATTTCATTTTCAATCTTTATAACAATATTTCCTAATCCAAAATCTGGTGAATTAAGCTCGATATTTCACTTAGTGTTCTTCTTCCTCCTCAAGTGATATATCAATAATTTTTCCTTCAATTTTTGGATAACTTGGCTCTTCTAACCCTTCTTTTGGAACAAATATTGGATTTGCAGAACCTAATAATCCAGCAAGGAAATTCACAGCAGCTTCCTGAGCAGTTAATCTAACTTCAAGCCATTTTTCAGATAGGGAGGCAAGTACCTCCTGCATTTGTTTTAACGTTTTAAATCCTGTGTGACTTATATCATCATCCTGTGTTACAGCTTCTAATTTTGATTTGATTTCAACCCATTGATCCTGTGTTACGATGAGAGAACGAGTATTGAATTCAACATCGCCAAATTTTATAGAATTATCGGAAATCCGGGTGGATCCTTTCTTTTTCCCTCCCGTTGTAATTTTTATTCCACCTTTTTTTCTATCAAACGGTCGATTGAAACCAAGTAAAAGAATCTCATTTGTCCTTCTAAAATCGTAATTTTCCAATTCAACAGGAAACAGGATCAATCCCTTGCCTGGGCTCCATTTACCTCTTGTGGATGGTAAAATTATACCTTCTTTATCAACACGCCATGCCTCTGAAAAATCCTCCTCTTTCAAAGTTGATAATATATGATTCAAAGTATAGTATGGTTTTTCGATTCCGGTTCTCACACGTTTTCCCATGGCATGTGCTTTTTCTTGTATTGTTCCAGATGTCTCTTTTGTTGTTAATTGGGTCTCTGAAACTTCAATAGGAATCTTATCGGTTTGAACTTTAGGTGATTCTAATTCTTTTATACTCTGTTCCATATTCTTCAAAACACTATGTGATCTTTTTTTACCTCTTCTTTTTCTTCTTCCTGATCGTTTTTCAGCCCCAAACATATCCCTAATATTATCAGAGAAATCATTTGTAGTTTCATCATTGGATTTCATTTCATCAGGAATTATAGTTGTTATTCCCCATATTATTCCTGCAGCAAAATATACTAGTATTACCAACAACCACAATCGTGAATCCAATATTTCAAACAAGAAGGCTATCATAATGAAAAATACACTCTTAAACATTGAAAGTGGTACCCCAAATTTCTCCTTCATCTCTGTTTGTATGAATAATGTAAGAACCGGTATTTCTTCTTTCTTAATTTTTTGTAGTTGTGAGGTTTCAAATATCATTGGAATTAAAATAATAAATTCTAAAGAACGCCAATACCATTTATCTTCAAATTCAATAAGTTTAATTAGAATTAGCATTAAAATTGCGCTTCGCCAAATAGCATGGAGTTTGTCATTTTGTTCTAGATCCATAATTCCAAAAAATTTCTCTTTCTTATATGGTCGTACCCAAATCAAGGCCAACGGGAGCAATGCTAGTAATTCCAGTTGGTGTAATGTTAGAGAATACTTGCTGAATTCAACATTGGTGCTTTCAGGTGTAAATGTAAAAACGGCTAACCATATTATTATGTAGAAGACTACTGTACTACCTTGTAATGGATTCTTATTTCTACGAGAATGTCTAAGTTGATAGGCAACTAACAGTCCTGATAATAACATTGTAATTGTGAAATAATACCTTTCCCTATCAAGAAAATTGGCAAAGCCGAAAATTATCCAAGCCAAAGTCGATAAACCCGCAATTCCAGTAAAGGGAGGTGCAATTTCTCCTAAATCTGCAGGACGATTAATATTGCTCATAATCGCCTTATATTAAATATAATTAAATCCCTTATTTTTAGAAATTATTCTTTTTGTATAATAGAATTTACAATTTAACCTTTTATGCCATTATCATTTTTGGTCTTGTTAAAAAATTGCTCCAAACAAATCTAATTTGTTTTTATATCCACATTTTAAATATTTTTGATTAATTTGGATAGTGTTACTACAAGAAATCTTGTCAAAAAGAATCAAAAACGTCTTGAAAGTACAAGCACTCTATTCTTACCTGAATTTTCTAAAAAGGATGTAATAAAAATGATATTACCTTTACTTCCGATTCACATTCAAAAGAGTATAAAAAATTTGAATGTAAAATTTGAAACGCTTTTTGAACCCTTGAAATCCGAAGAATTGATTAAACAATTTAATGATAAAAATATCTATAATCTTCTCATATTATCGGAATTGATAATTCATAACATTGGATATATGAGATTTTATGTCGATAAATACAGATTAAACAAAAATGATTGATTTATTTTGACATAAAAAATGACTAAGTAAAATTAGTTGATTCCTGTGATTTATTTAATACATATTGGATCGACAAAATAATATGGGTTCAGACAGTGTATCATCTTTGAACGAATTCAAAGAATTTCGAGAAAAAATGAATGAAAAGATCTTGGGATCTGGGCATCTGGGTATCAAACGTTTCTTTACACTTGATACAAAAGCATTTCAACCAGGCGCTTTAGATGTAAAAACTAAAGAATTGTTAGGTTTAGTAAGTTCCATGGTATTACGCTGTGATGATTGTATTACCTATCATGTGATCCAATGTGTATTAGAAGGCTTATCCGATGAGGAAATATGGGAAGCATTCAATATTGCATTAGTCGTTGGCGGTTCAATTGTAATTCCACATCTGAGGAGGGCAGTAGATCGATTATTTCAATGTCGAGATTTAGAAAAATCTAATCCAGAAGAATTAAAACAACAAGGGTCGGTATCACCTTATTCATGATTTTTTTTTGCAACTGGACGTTCTACCATTCTGATAAATGATGCAATATTAATAATTTAAGTTTCTTCTGGAGGTCAAATTTTAGATACACCAATCGGTATTCCTGAAGGAAGTTAGATAATATTTTAAAAATTTCTGTTTGATGATATTTTTCAATTTTCAATTATTAATCGAGTTGAGTTGATAATATATGAATCTATAAATATAATTGATTTGTAACTTGAATTGTGAAATTAGTCCGAATATTATTGTTCATCCTATTGATAGTATATTTTGGAACTCCCCAGACATCAGCTTATTTAGATGGTATCGAGGATGGAGATAAAGTTAATCTAGATTATGTTCTTTCTTATGATGATGAAGTTCAACAGAATGGACCTGGTTTCGAAACTTATGTAACTGATTCGGCAATTATTCAAGGGTTCTATGAGGGATTATTAGGCATGCGAATTGGGCAGCAGAAAAATATTGTAGTACCAATTGGCAAGGGATATCCTCCTAGTCACAATTTGGGTGATAAAATACTGTATTTCGATGTAACAATCAATACAATCCTAGAAAATGTTAGAGGTGATAATTACATAGCACCTTCACCAGAACTTGTCCCCTTTGAATTTGGTGTCATAGAAGATACTGGAAGTGCTTTCGAAGATTTATTTGCATCTCCAGTATTTTTAGCCATTTCATTCACGGTTATAATTGGTTTTTTTTATATTAAATCGACTGGATCTAAATCCAAGGTGTCAAATGCTAAAAAATCAACTAAAATGACTGCCAAAGAAAGAGTACAAAAGAGAATAGAAGAAGTAGATAAATCAGATTTTTAATAAATGGTTCAATAATTTTTGATTTATTTGTTCACTTCGCATATAGTAAGGCTTATACGCAAAATCAATACAAATTATTTGATTGCTGGTTAATTTAATATTCTATAGTAAGGAAAATATGAATAAACTAAGAATCTCAATCCTAAAAATATTTATTCTAAAAATATATCGGCAATTATAATGCACTTCATGGAATCAATTTTCTCAAATAATGATATTCGAGTAATCGACGAGCTTTGGGACCTTATATTACCCATTAAGGAAACAATAACCGATTCATTCTATGCAACATTGTTTTCTTTGGATCGAACAATAAAACCCATGTTCAAAACTGATCTAGGAGTTCAAGGACTTAGACTAACAGATACACTTACATTTATTATAAAACATATGGGAAATATAGAAGATACCATTCAAATCGTCAAAGAATTGGGAGTCAAACATTTAGAATATGGTACAAAACCATATCATTATGATTTGGTATTAGAGGCATTGCTTGAAACATTTGACAAACACTTAGAAGAAAAATTTAATTCAGAAATGAGATTATGCTGGATTAAATTATATAAGTTTCTGAGTGAATTAATGATGTTAGGGAAACCTTCTAAATAATACCAGATTAACATTTCTTTCTTTCATATTGTTCATAAATTCTGTTACGTAACTTAAAAGTAGATTAATTAGGTGAAATTTTTCTAATGATTGATCTTATAACCTGCCAAATAGATTTTGGTGGTTCATTGATATTTTTTGCTTCAGAAAGTGCAATTAGTGTAAAAATTGGTGCCCAAATTGCAGCCATCATTGCTCCCCAAAGAGACTTGAAAATTATGAATTCTTTGAGACTAAATGATTCTAATTTTATCAACATCATAGACCCAATTATGATTGGCGTAAAGAGTAATGAAACAAATATTCCGAGTATGATACTTCCAAAAAAATATCCAGAAGGATACTTTTTCAAGAATTTTAGGTTCTTATGGATTGGTTCAATTTTCTTACGGGATACATCACCATAAACCGCTCTCGTGATAAAAAAGCAGGTATAGAAAGTAAAATAAAAATTTGCTTGGATAATATCAACAGAAATACTCTTGATACCGAATAATTGAATCTCGTCATCATTTCTAAAAAAAAACCAAGTAACAACCCCATTTATGAAGAAATTAATTATAACTGAAATTATTCCCTGGTTAATTATTGCGTACTTGTAGTGAGGCAGCGATAATCCAACTTGATTGGTGATAAATAATTTAAATGAAATATATTTATGTAGATTGTTAGGATTAAATGGTAAATTCTCAAATTTTGTAACCACACAGATTTTTGAAAATAATTCAAACTATATCGGTTATAGTAATTTTGCAGAATCAAGGGGATTGAACCAATTATTTTGTCAACAAATAAGGTGAAAGTGACACATGTTTAATACTTAACGAAGTAAGAAAATATTATGAGTATAATTGGGTCCACCATGTCTGAGAGAGAAAAGCTACTCATAGTTAATTCTTGGAAGTCTTTATCTAATGAATATAAAATTGTGGCCCATACATTTTATGAAAAACTCTTCATTCTGGAACCAAATCTCAAACAGTTGTTTAAGAACGATATACGAATTCAAGAAATAAAATTCATGGATTCTCTTGATTATTTACTAAAACGAATGGATAATCTAGAGGAATCAACAAAAAAAATGAAGAAACTAGGGCTTAAACACAAAGGGTACGGGACTAAGGTAAAGCATTATACTGTCTTTTGGAAAGCTTTGCAATATACTTTTGAATTTTATCTAAAAGATGAATATACTGAAGAAGTCCATATTGCATGGGAAAAATTGTATGAATCTGTTGCTGAATCAATGATATTAGGATCAAAAAGAAAATAATGTTACAATATTTTCCCATCATCTGATTTTAGCATAAATTTTCTAAGTAAGGGCACTGGAGGGGCACCAAAGCTAAGTAATTCATCATGAAATGTTTTAATTTTATATTCAGCACCTTTTTCTTTTTTATAATCTTCTCGTAGTTTTTCAATCATTAGTTTTCCAAGAGCATAATTAAGATAACCTGGATCGAAAGTTCCTCTCTGGGCCTCGCTTTCAGCTGGTTTTCTGCCCATAAACACTTTTTCCATAAACATATTTGTTGCATCTTCAACACTGAAATTTGGATCTGTATGGAGCTTAATAGAACATATTAATCTTACATTTCTTAATAATGTCTCAATTAATTGTGCCATACGATATTCATAGTCTCCCTTTTGAAACCCATGCTCCCACATGGCTTCTTCTACGTATAATGCATATCCCTCCCAAAAATGATATGCCCCAAATAGCTTAGCTACTAACATCTTAGTTCGTTGATTATGCAAATTATGAAGAAAATGACCTGGGAATGCTTCATGGACTGATATATCTAGTAAACCAGGATAGTTAAATGTCTGTAACCAATCTTCTTTTTCTTCCTCTGTCCAATTTTCATCAGGAGGTGAAATGTAATAATAACTATCTGTGGCTTTCTTCTCTAATGCACCTGGTGTATCCATAGCTGCAAATGCCCATTGTCGAAAGGCTTTTGGTGTTGGAATTACTTTTGGAATTACTTCGCTTGGAACCGTAACGAATTCACTATCAATTAGGAATTGACGAATGTCAACTAACATATTTTGAGTATCGGAAAATAGTGATTCAGCGGTTGGGTGCTTCAATTTAATATCTTTTATTATTTCACTAGGATTCTTATTTTCATCAATTTGACTTGCTGCATAGATAAATTCTTTCCAATTACGTTCAAGGTTTTTTTCACCAGCTTTGAGTATCTCAGAAATACTTAGGTCTACTCGCTCATTCTTGAATAACATTTTAGAAAATAACTCTTCACCCAATCTGAAAGAACCTTTAAAATTATCTTTATTGGATATAAGAAAATCAACAAAAGACTTAACTGCATCTCCTCCCGTTTTTGAAGCGATTTCAATTTCTTCTAATAATTTATTAGGTAATATTTCATCTCCAGCAATTTCTTTAACTTCTGATTTTAAATTCGATAGAAATTCAATTATTCCAGAAAGCATCAATATTGCCATATTGCTGTTTTCAGGTGCAATATTCTCAATCACTAAATTATTTTTTGCTGTTTCATAAAATTTTGGTAACTGATTTAAATGCACTATTAACTCATCTAATCGTTGATCCAAAGGGGCATAAGCTTTCAATAAATAGTCAAAAACAAAAGCAGCGCTACTATAAGCTAATGGATTTATTTCAAGCGCATTGGAGTCAACAATTTCATAATTTAAGGAATCAATTTTATTAAGTAAAACTAAATAATTTACATGTTCCTCTTTAGATAAAATTTCTACATTCACTAAATCCAATTCTTTCTTGATATTACGCAAAAACAAAAGATAGGTTTGTATTTGAGAAGGCGAATAATCTGCTAAAAATCCTGCATATTCTCGCATCCCTTGGCCAAATGCCTCTTGTGGAGAGACTGTAGCCCACAATCTTATAAATTTGTCAACAATATCTTTGAATTCCTCATTCATCATTGGGAACTATAAAGTTCCGTTTTTCAAAAAACCGATTGTCTTAATAAAAAATTTTGAGAATAATTGGAGGAGAGGGAAAAAATTTGTTTTACTCTAAAATTACGTTTATTTACAATAAGAATTATGATAACTTATCATAGCGGGTTAGGTATTATTTGGTAAATAAAAGAAAAATCAAATCAAAATTATTTATTATATTATTTCTTTCTTTGTTTAATCAATTTGCCAGTGCTCAGTTCGACCTGAATTCAATTCATGAATTTGATTTAATTGACTTGGATATCGAAGGAAAAATAGTGGGAGGCCTCAGGGATGAGTACCTCTTTCAAGATTTGGAAAGCGTACAATTTAATGTTTCTCAAAAAATACTAATTAAGGGGCTTTATGAAACATTTTTACGAATGAAATTAGATGAGAGTAGAAGTGGAATAATAGTCACACCTGAAAATGGGTATAAAGATAACTCCACTGATTTATATGGAGAGACTTTATTATTTAACATTACGATTAATCGAATTATTCATGGAGATTCAGAAACATTCACTTCAGGTGTGGCATATGTTAACCCTAAGCTTACTCGATTTTCTGATTTTGCACAGGGATTTGGTTTACTAATTGCAATCGTATTAACAACAGTATTACTCAAAGCAGTATTTGATTATCTAAAATTAAGAAATCAATCACAATTAATAATAAGGTAATTCTTTTTTAATTTTGTAGAAGACCAAAATGATTTATTCAGATGAAAAAATTCCTGATGTTGTATTCCTCAATGTAACTGTTAAACCAGGGTCAAAAGAGCAGAAACTTACTCGAGGTATTGATGAATTAGTAGTTCATCTGAAATCATCTCCTATCAAAGGTAAGGCCAACAAAGAGCTTGTAGTGTTTCTTTCAAAAATATTTGGAATAAAAAAAAATCAACTTACGATTGTAAAGGGGTTAAAAAATCGTAACAAAATTGTTCAATTCTTAGATATAACACAAGATTCAATATTAACAATCCTAGAATTCGATTTAAAGGATTAATCGAAAATTAAAAACCTACTATTTCAAAGGATGCAATTAGTTCCGCTCTGTCTGAAATCGTGGTATTTACTGCTTCAATATCACTTTTGATTTTAAATATCTCATTTTCAATATTTAACAAATCTAAAGCCTCTAATTTTTTCGAAACAGTAGAAATATTTTCTTTGATTGATCTAATTTCTAATATTGTTTCACTTTCAAGAAGATATAATACAGATATTTCGATATTATCAGATATATTAGGTGTTTCAAAAAATGTTGAATGTCGATAAACATCAGAAGTAAGTAATGTTCTTAGATCATTTAGCATAGTTAATACTTGATTACTCGCTGGCCATGTTGAAAGTAATTGACCTTGCATTAGTTGATTTTTAACCATGGAAAAGGAATCTATCAAATCTAACATTAAATTAAGCAAATAAGTCCTTAATGCTCTATCTGATTTGGTTCTGTCCTTGACATTATCATAGCCCTCATACCCATCTAATGTATTCTTCAAAGACTTTAGTGTCTCACTTTCTCTACCTGAGAATTTCTTCTGTTTTTTTCTGAACATTACCTATAAGTTGATCATCAATGTTAGTATATGGATTTAGTGGAAATATTTTAAATTTGCACAGGGTTTTATTATATATTTAATCAAATTTTTGTATGAATCATTAAAATAGGATTAGTATATATTGCTAAATTATGTTAAAACCATTTGGAGTGCTAAATCTTAATAATAAAATAAATATTCTTTGATTTGCTGGGAACATTTTGTTTGAACAATTGGGTAAAATTAAAGATGCATGGACTGAAAGTGAAATAATACTATTAGTAAATCCAATTGAAGAAGCAAATACAATAAAAGAAAAGGTATCATTTGTAATCCCTGCAAATAAATTAAATCTGAAGACTTTTAGAAAAATTAAAAGAGACGCTTCAGGACCGATATCAGTTGTATTAAGCTATGATCTTTGTAAAACCTTGGAGCTACCATTCATTAGATCAATATATCAAGCAATTTCATCTCGATATCCATTGATTGACCAATTTATGAAAGCTGAGAAATCGAACGATAAAATCACGACCTCAGCTTATTCAATTTCAATGGATTCAATTGATACTGAATTTGGATCAACCGATTTAGACATTACAACGTCAATTACTAAAATTGGAGAAATTGTTGATCAATATTATCATCATGAATTACTACAAAAAGAATTTGTGAAAGTATTTAGAAAATCATTCAAAATTCCAGGTCATGTACAAATACTCAGATCATCACTCAACCTTCTGAAAAGTAGAATAACTATCGCAGAATTAAGTTTGGCATTATGTGAAATATCAAAATATCCTTTGGCTGCTGTGATCTGTGATATGATTGATTCAAGAACAGGATCTTATCTAAATACTCAGATGGCTGAAAAATATGCAGAAAAAAATAGGATACCGATTATTAAAACAAAAACTATTATTGATTTATGGAGAAGTATTCTTAAAATTCAGAAAGATCAAATTGCTACATATTAACAAATTAAAAAATCAAATAATCGAAGAATTATTAATTATAATTTTAACTTGTGGTCACTTTTGGATTTTTTGATTGTTCTTCTGGGAGTTTTAAGATTCCCACGAACATTCCAGCGACTAATAATATTTCAAATAGAACAAATCCTATCAAAATTGCTGTATTAGTTCCATCTTGACCGTCTCCAAAAACACCAGTTACAGATTGAAACATTGCAAAAAATCCTATGACTAGGCCTCCACCTAACACACCAATAATTTCACCCATAGCTATTGTAAAATGATATCCACTCATAACTTGGCCATCAGTGCTTTCTTCTGCAGTATCTCCAAGAATGCCCATTAATACAGGAATCAAGGCAGAAAACATGAAAGCTGCAGGAAGGACAGCCATTAAGAAATAAATGTTTCCAATTGAAATATCATCTTTGTAAAAAGGATAGCCAAGTACAACTCCCAAAACTCCCATAATTGGCATTCCAAGCAATCCAACTTTTAATGTAACTTTTCTTCCTTTTCTATCTGCAAAGATGCCCCAAAGGGGTGCTGGTAATGCGAGACCAAACAAAACTACAATCAAAGGAAGTAATGCCTCATATCCACGATTATGAGAGGTTTCATCTGATAAAATAAAACTAATTGTTGGTCCCCAGAGTGATGCTGACCCTATTAAGGCAGAAATAGATAACCATGGAATAAGCATCGGTCTTCTTTGTTCTGATAACATAACTCTTGCAGCTATCTGGATATCTCGTTTAGCTGAGAATTTATCCCTTTTCATCTTATGCTCTTCAGTATCCTTTAAGCCATATATTATCAATAATGTTGCAATGACCAATAGAATGGTTAAAAAGGGAAATGCCTTAGCGATCTGTCTTCCCTGTGCATCAATTCCTTCCTTGCTATCTACTTTAAGAATAATCCACAGGAATCCTCCAATCAAAATACCTGCAGCTCTTCCATATAAAATGGCATTATCATAATAAGCCATATGCAAAGCACGATTTTCATTTGTTGATAATCGATTAATAAAACCCAATGTTGGAGCAACTTTTGCAGAAGCAAATACACCGTGAACAAAATGAACAAGTGCCAAATAAAATGTTAATCCAATAATAGCAAAATTTGCATCAGAGATGCTTATAAAAATTAGCGAAGAAGGTGCATAGAATAACAAAACAATGCCAGATCCAATTGTTGCATAAAGTAAAATTGGTTTTGTACCGACCTTATCCGAACTACTCCCATAATATCCTGTCAACATAATTTCAGCTAAATAATAAGTAATCGCGGCAAACGAAATTAAAAGTATTGAATATCCACTTGAGGTTGAAAATCCTTTACTTTCAAGGGCCCAAACCAATAACCAATCAAATAAAATAATAGCTCCACCAAATCCCGTTCTAAGTAAAAATGTAGAAAGATAAAGTGCAAATAATTCAGTTCTATGTGATTCATCTTGCACGCTTCTAGAACTCATATGTAAGTCCATAATTCAATGATTATAAAATTGAGTATTGGTTTACTCCTCCTGTTTTTAAAATATGATCTTTTTAACTATTCTTCCAATTTTTTCTTTGATTTTTCTGATTCATAAAACTAAACAAGTTGGTTGCTACTTGTAGATAAAGTTTCCAAATTATCAAGAGATTCAAGTGAATTTGGAAGCGAAGTTAATTTATTTTCATTTAAATTTAAATGGGTTAACTTGCTTAATTTAATAAAAATTTTTTCAGGTAATTTTTCTAAATTATTATTTGCAATAGCTAATGCTAATAAATTTTGAAGTGGATCGAAAATACCATCGGGTAAAAATTTAAAATTATTATTGGATAGATTCAAGAATTCTAAGTTTATGAGATAATCAAACAAACCATTTGGTAACTCAATTAGATTATTAAGATTAAGATCCAAATACTTTAAAGAGTTAAAAAGATCAAATATTCCCAATGGTACAACCGAAATCTGAAGATCCGATAAATCAAGGCTAATTAATCTATTATCTTCAAAATGAGTTTTCTCCCGATCTAAAATCTGATCAATTTGATCTTCTTTTCCTAATCTTTCAAGGAGGAAAATTACTTCATTTTGGTCTTCCATCTTGTTTTTTAATCTTGGGCCATATTTAACCTTTGTTTAATTTTGATTGAAATAACAGCTTGAATTTACTTAGCATTACAATATGAGTACTTTAAACTCAACTAAACAAAAATTGCATCAGCTAGTAAATTAAAACTCTCTTCTATATTCTCTCCTTTTTTGGCACTAGTTTCAATATAACCGACCCAAGATGTTTTCATAGTTTTGTCATTCTTGATATGCTCAACGAATTTCAAGGCATCTTCATTAGGAATTGCTCTTTCCCTTACTAAATCAGTTTTATTTCCTACAAACAGGATTGGAATTTTAGAACGCGGATTTGCTTCAAATAATTCATTTAACCAATATGTTAATCTAAAGAATGTCTCATACCTCGAAAGATCAAATACGATCATTGCTCCATTAGTTTTTCTTAAATATTTTTGCCTTCTCAGTGTCTCATAGTTCAAATCTGAAGCAATATCCCATATGTGAATGTCGATTTTTTGTGTTTCTAGAATAACTTCTTTTTGACTGAATTCAGTACCAATTGTCATCAAATGCTCCGTCCGAAAGCCTAATCCGCTATACTGTCTCCTAATACTTGTTTTACCTACTCTATTCTCACCAATTAATACAATTTTAGCAGATGTTTGTTTATCCCCCAAACCCTTTAACCTCCATTTTCTTGATTTTTTTGAATCCAGAGTAATCAATTAAACAAGTGGATTTGACATTATTAAATTATGTTGTATGAATCTTGTTAATTTATGTATCTACCTTGATTTTAGCTAAGTTTTCCAAATACTCGAATTGAGATAGTTTTTTAGCAGAAATATATCTTTTATATTAAATTATTTTAAGCTGTGGCTGTGTTGTCTGAGGGAAGTGTTAACTTGTTTACTTTTATAAACATGAGAGCAATTAAGATCCAATAAAATAAATATGCAACAATTTCTAATATTGATGGTGTATCTTGGTAACCGAATAACGCACGCATTATTGAACCAAAACCATTATCTTTATCATTTAGAATTCCTTTTGAATCCCATCTTATTTTATTCCAGAAATTAGTTGATTCACCGAAATAACCTAATTCTTGGAATTCATGAATAGCATGTGAAAACAAACCCGCGGCAAAGAAAATCAATATTACACTCGTAATATTGAAGAATTTCTTAATATTAAGGTCGTATGTACCTCTAAAAAATAAACCTGCTAGTATTGTGGCAATAACAATCCCAGATATTGCACCAAATGATTCTGCAACAACTCCTTCATTTTCTCCAACACTAGATAAAAATAGTACAGTTTCAATACCTTCTCTAAATACAGAAACAAATGCAAGGCCAACAAGAGCATATTTACTCTCATTTGATAATACCACATCTGTTTTTTGTTCAAGTTCAAATTTCAAGGTGTGTGCATTATTAAACATCCAAACAATCATCCAAGTTAAAACAACCGCAGCTACGGTCATAATTATTCCCTCAAATAATTTTTCTGTATCACCTTCAAATCCTCCAAGAACTGAATTAAAAATAACTGCACCGATTATACTGGTAAGTATAGCCAAGCCGGTTCCAATCCATACATCTTTCTTCAATTTTTCGTTATTTGTTTTGTTCAGATATGCCAACAAAATACCCACAATTAGGGCTGCTTCCATTGTTTCTCTTAGTGTAATTATAAATGATGCAATTGAGAATATCGCCATTTTGATTCCTCTAATTTGTTCGTCTATACGAACTTATTTTTTGTTCACATGTACGAACTTAAAAAAGTTCGTATATCAGAACTTTTTCAAATGCTTCATTGGCTTCCATTTATTTGATATTTTCATTTTCCCCATATTAGTAAATAATTTATAGTGAATATTATTTATTTACACCATCTTGATTATTGCATAAGAATTCTATAAATTTTATACATAAAAATAATTGAAACCATTCTGGGATTATTAAAAATAACGATAAGGAATGACGAAGTACATCAGTAATCAAATACTATTTGTTTCTGAGTTATTGAGAATATATGTTTGATATTGAAACCAATTTTTCTTAATGTACGAGATGAAATTTTATAGTTGATTTATTGAGATGAAATTGTAAAATGGTTAAACTAAAAGGTTTGTTCTTATTAGTTCCATCAATTGCGATAGTAGTTGTAGAATTAAAATATTTGATATTAGATAATATAGCGAACTCAGACACTGTAACTTTAGATGCGAACCAATATTGGGCCTTGGCTATTCCTGTTTTTATTGGAACGTTAATTACTGCCTTACTAGTATCATGGGTGGGATATACTATGGTAATTACCAAAGACCCCATAAGGATGACATATGATAGTGCGTATGAGGAGGCAGCTGGGGAGATATCCAGTAATGAGAACCGTATCAAAAAAGAAAATTAAATATCAAATTGACCCAAGTGAAATTATGTTTTATTAATTGTTAAAACATAACAAATAAAATTCAATAACTAATAATGATTAAAATTAAGATTATAGTTGATCAGATATGACTACACAAAATTCAGATGCTCCAGCAAAACTTGAAGAGTATGAACATTCTTTAGATCCCAAATATAAAGCATTAATTGCATTTACAGTAGGTCTTTTAGGGACAATCACACTTGCGTGGATATTAGGTGGGCCATTTGGTTCAGTAATGAAGGATATACAGGGAACATGGGTTTATCATTTTATTCCGTTTATATTTTCCTTTAGTTTGTTTATATTTTTAATATACAAAGCCTATATTCAAAATATTCGGGGTTTAAGTTTTCTTGGTACTGCAGTATTATTGCATGGTCTTGCCGAATTCCTAAATATGTTTTCTTCTGGTAAAGGAGAAATATTCGATCGGTTTTCAGATGGAAACAGTGATTATACAGCTGCATTTGCTGATTTGCTCTTCCCAATTGCAGTGATTTTCCTTTATTTACACATAGAATTAATTGATAGATTAAGGCCCGGAATACGTCATTCTATTGGGATTATAGGTACTGCGGCCCCATTGATTGCGGGTGGTGGAATATTAATCGGTGTTGAATTTTTTGATTTAGGCTTCAATGTTTTTGATAAAGTTCAAGAGATCGTGCTAATTTATCTTGGTTTGTTCGCATTGGTTATCCTTTGGATAAGCATTTTTGGATTCAGGGTCATGTATAAAACAATGAGTCATGCAGATTCTCCTGAAGTATCAAATGGTAGCTTTTTTGTGTTGATCGGTTTCTCATCACTCTTAACAAATTTTATTCTTTTTGCTACCGATTATTCAGCAGGACTCGGAGATTCTCCATTAATCATTGATGGCAATGAGTTCGAGATTCACAATACATGGTTAATCACTTTTGCTCTTGCAATTGTATTAATGGCCTATATTTTGAATCCAGGTTTCGCATATTCTATTCCATTTGATGTTTATCAGTTGTTAGTTATTAACAGTGAACAGGGTGTAACTCTCTTTTCTTATATTAATGAATTTAGGACTGAAGGCAGTTTGACTCATGCTGCACTCAAATCTCCTGCAATTGTTGCTATTCAGAATCTTGTTCAGGAGATTGCACACGCAGAAGGTCACATTATACTAATCGGTATGAGTGATAGGGTCTTAATAATGAAGAGTAAAGAGCAAATAGTTTCTGTTTTAATTTGTGAGCGTAATTCATATTTTATAAATCAAGGACTTGATGAGTTCACAAACAACTTTTATAACCAATTTGAAAGTCATATTGTGAATTTTGTTGGAAACGTTGATGTTTTTAAGGATGCAAAACAACTAGTTCACCAGCATTTACCTTTCATGAGGAAAGAATCATTGAAGGTTCCTGAAAATTAAACATTATCAAATTTTCAACATTTTCGATACAGGGGAATTAGACCTCAGAATTTATTTATTGATGAAAAAAGAATCATTAATGGAAGTGCAAAGTTTGTTTAAATATTCTCGATATTTCCATTGTTATTATACCAGGAGATAATCCCTCCTGATAGATTAATTGCATTTATCTGGAAATGTTCAATTAAATATTTTACAACTTGACCAGATCGATTCCCAGATCGGCAAATTACAATAACTTCTTTTCCCTCTTTTAAATTCAACCCATTTTGTAATTCACGAGGAAGAGTTTGCATTTCAACCATGATTGATCCAGGCACTATTCCAGTTTGTTTCCATTCATTTGGTCTTCTTACATCTAACAAAGTAATATTCTCATTTTGATTGATTTTCTCTTGTAATCCTTTTGCATCAATCGATGGAATTCTTTGTCTTTTGAACACAATTTTTCTTGTTTTTTTCCAATATAAAGAGTTTCTATAGTTTCCATTATAAAAATAAATTGAATTACTTAGCTAAATTTTCGTTTAATATTATTCTAGACCTAATTAGGTATCGGAGGAATAAAAATTGTAAGAGTTCATTACTATCGATCCCTTCTTTTATCAATCTATCAATTGACCGATCTAGAGGGAAAGTATTTCTCAAAATAAGTTGGTTTTCTTTCTTTGTTAATGTCAGTTTTTCGTCTCCTTTCCTTTTTCTCTTTTCCCCCAACTTCCTAATTATTGCTAAGAATAGTTTAGCAAATGCTCCCAAACTGTAAAATGTTAAAGGTTCTAGATTCTCTTCTAGTATTCTTCTTGTTGACCTTAGTTTATCTCTGATAATGGAATTACTTTCCTGTTGAATTGATAATAGAGAGGCTAGGCTTATCATAAATGTATACAGTTTATTATTCTCAGGTAGATAGATATCAATCAGTGATACAATTTCATTCAATAAAATTTTATGGTTAATAATCTCATCACTGATTTCATTAACTTCATTAATTGTTTCCATGAATAATGCCCTGTACTTGTTACGTGTTTCATGTAAATCACTTGATTTCATATTGTGGATTGAAAGAAAATATTTCTGTATAATGTTGAGTATTTGTATGTGTATTGTAGTTATTACATTGTCAACTAATACAATGGAATTGGTAAATAAAGGGGGCTTGAGATTGAAATTCGTTATTTCAGTTGATTCTATCTTACAGATATTAAGCATAAAATTACAAATCTCAAGGTAGTTCATCTGATTTTTTGAAAGTTGGGACACTTCTCCTATTAAGGATTGAGACTGTATTAATCTCTTAATTAGTGAAATATCTAGATTAAATGTAGCAATTAGAAGACTATTAATCAAGGCATCTTGATCCATTTGAAAATTATTGTCCAATTCAAAATTTATTAAATCCAATGCTCTCTGGAGATTTCCATTGTAAATATGCCAGCCTAATATATTATTTAGGTATACTGATGAATGGTCAATTATCTCCAATTCCAAATAATCTTTTATCAATTGATAGGCAAAAATTATTTTAATTTCTTTCTGATTGATAAATTCATTTAATTTTCTTAAAAGAAATATTCTGATTATGGGGTGATTGGCTGAATCAACTTGATTGTAATATGCCAATAATTGCCCTAATTCATTCCAATTCCAAGTTGAAACATTAGATAAATTTGTTAGAATATGGCTTATTGATTTTAACAATTGATAAAATGATGATAATTTTTGATCTTCTGTTTCAATCTTCTTTGGTTCTATCTGAAATAAATGGCCAAGATAATTGTATATAGTATCTTTTACGTAATTTCGATCTTTGTTTAAATAAGATAAAAGGGCTTCAATTTCTTTTGAATTTACATCTAGATTTCCCAACTCAAATTGCGTCAATATTTCCCAAATGTGATATTCTTTGAAATCTTCATCATTCCCTGGAATATTTATATGGCTTTTTGGATTCAAAATACAATAATTTATTTTCGAGATTAATATTCTTCCTAGTTCGGAATCTCTCAATCTTCTTCTATTTTTCTTGTTTAGTGTGGCCCAAAAAATTGGTTTGTTATGTACTCGATTTGCGCTATTAGCGTTATTATCAATTATTACTGCAGTAGATTGCACAAAAATACTAATCTCATCTAGATCATAATTAACATACTTTTGATCAATAAGTCCTATTTCTGTAAACAATAAAGGAAAGAGTTCCTCTAAATGATTCAATTCTTCATCTCTAAAAATTCCCGCGATGAGATTGTTGGTTAATAAAGATAGAAGATCCATGGAAATTATATTTTTATCTTTTGAAATGAAAATAGGTTTTGATGATAGCCAGCCCATAACATAAAAAAATGTCTCAGACTTGGAAATATTGATATTACCGAGATTATTTATTGGTAAAACAGGCTTATTAATTAAATTATCAGGTTTATTAATGGAAATATTAGATGGATCATATATGATGAGTGAGGCTGATCCTAAATCATTCACAATGCGCCAATTACCCTTGAATACGATCTTTTTTTCTGATTTAGAATTTGTAATCCAATTTTGTAATTGTAATTGATTACCAGTCGTATTGTAAATACCAAATTTATGATCTAGTAGTTTACTATTATCTCTAACAATACTAATCTTTGAACCTTGCTTGTCTTCAAAAGTTAGTTTCGAATTTAATTGGATATCATTTATTATCTTCAGCCAACGTTGTACTAACTTGGTATTACTCCCAATCTCGACGGCAATATCATTTAATCTCACTGAAGTCTCATTTTGTACAAGATAGTTTAATATTGCATAAACTATTTCTTCTGAGGATCTTCTTGGATTTAATTTGCCAGGTTTCCCCGACATATAATTTTTCCATAATAATTCATGCATAAAATGATTCTATGTTATCCAAACAAATTTGCATTGGAATTTCTTGGGTATAAATCAATTAGACCGTAAAAAATTGTTACCAGAAATGTAATTGAAGAAGCAAAAAGCATGGTTTTTGTGAAAGGATCAGATACCTGTAAAAATAATATTGCAATAAATGGACCAATAATTTGTGCAACTGAAATAGATGAATTAAACAATCCAGTAGCTGTGGCAACAGTTTTTGATTCTTTACTCCTTTCTTCCACTCTCCGTAAACCTCCAACATAAAACATTGCCCATGAAAATCCAAGAATAACTTGGGTTAATATCATTTGAGGAAAATTTTCGACAAGAGTAAATGAAAAAAATGCAATAGAAGAAAATATTGCTCCTACAAAAAACATTTTTTTTGGATTGATTTTGTCACCTATTAAACGCATAAATATGAATTGTGTAATCATATTTGTAGCTTGAATCATCCCAATTTGAGTTGTTGAAAAGTTTAATTCTTCTGACAAAAATATCGGCCAAAATATCCAAATACCATTTGCCGTTCCATGACGAATTATGAGAGTGAAATAAATAATCCAGTGTTTTTTAATAACTTCATTATACCGAATTTCTTCATTTTTTTGTAATTGTCTTTTTGGAAACAATTTATGACCTTCTACATTTATTTTAGAACTTAAAACAAAAGCTGAAAAATACATGATTGAGGAAAAGATGAAAACAAACTTAAGATTATATTGATCAGCAATAATTCCTCCAATCAAACCTCCGATTGCCCATCCCATTGAACCAAATGAGGAGAGCCATCCTAGTTTCACTTTGTTATCTGACGCAATCCCGATTAAAGATGATGGAAAAATTCCTAAAGCAATTCCATTAAATATTCTCGCAAGGAAATAGGTCCAGAAGTTAATTGGAAAGATATAAAAAATTGTACTAACGGAGGATAAAATTAAACCTATTAACAGAAATTGCCTGCGACCGTGATAATCACTCAATCGTCCAAAAAATGCATTGGAAATCATCAAAGAAAATGAAAATGGAATTGCAAGAATACCTATTTCAAAGGTACTTATTTCATTTTCTCGCATTAATAAAACCAAATATGTTCCAATTATGACAACTCCCGAATTGGAAAGAAGCATAACGATAGGTAGTTCATATTTTTTGATTTTCTTATCTCCATATTTGCTATTGAAATGAAGAATAAATAATTATAGATTTACAATATTTATTATTTTCATTGACTTCTCTTGAACTTAACACAATGTGTCCAAAGGGTTTATTGCATCTTTCTGAGTTTAATTCCAAGTTTCTCAAATTCATCTAATGACTCTGGATTTCTCAGTGCACCTCGATTAGTTACTTTTCGTTCATGAAGAATATTTGTAACTGCAGATTCAACTTTTTTTCCGCTGAATGTATACGGTATATCTTGAACTTGCATTATTACACTAGGAACATGACGCGGTGAAGCTTGAGAACGCAAATTGGCTTTAATTTTAATTTGGAGATGTTCATCAAAATTATATCCCTCATTTAACTGAATAAATAATACTACTCGTTGATCTGAATCAATATTTTGTCCAATTGCTAAGCTATCACTTATTTCATCAAAGACCTCGACAACATTATAAATTTCTGCAGTTCCAATCCTCACACCTGATGGTTTTAAAGTAGCATCTGATCTACCAAAAAAGGTGACCCCACCGGTTTCACTACTAATCTGAATATAATCTCCGTGACGCCATACTTTTTTATCATCGTAATAATCAAAATATGCAGATTTATATTTTGCATTATCTTTGTCATTCCAAAAATATATTGGCATAGAAGGAGACGGAGCCTCACATACCAGTTCACCTTGTGTATCAAATATCGAGTTTGCATTTTCATCGTATGACTTTACTTTCATTCCTAGAGCTAATCCTTGTAATTCTCCTACATACACTGGAAGATTCGGACTACCACCTGCAAAACACCCATTGATATCAGTCCCTCCAGAAATTGAATTTAGGTGTAAATCCTCTTTAATATCTTTGTACACAAATTCGAAGCCTTCTGGTGATAATGCGGAGCCAGTTTGTGATATTTCTCTCAAATAATTTAAATTGGTTTCATTACTTGGCTTTGCATTTATACTTTTTAAATAATGCAAATAACTCGCACTACACCCAAAAATAGTAATTTTCTCCTTTCCAATAAATTTCCAAAGAGAATTCCAATTTGGATATAATGGATTACCATCATACAGTACGATAGTTGCACCAACTGCCAATCCGGAAATTAACCAATTCCACATCATCCAAGAGGGTGACGTAATGTAAAATAACGAATCACTTCTTTTTAAATCAGTCTGAATAACTAATTCTTTCAGATGATTGATTAAGACTCCTCCGGCCCCTTGTACCATGCATTTTGGTTTACCTGTAGTTCCTGAAGAAAACATAATATAAAGTGGATGATCAAAAGGCAATTGCTTGAAATTAATATTTTTAATAGGGTCCTTAGAAATGAAATCATGATATATTATTGATTTTGGAACATTAGATATGTCTACATTTGGATCTTGATATGGTAATACAACTACATGTTCAATTGAAGGAATCTTTTCAACCAATTTTTTAATTTTCTGGAGCTGATCGAATTTTTTCCCTTTATAGGGATAAGCATCTACGGTAAATAAAACACGAGGTGTTATTTGACCCAATCTATCAATTGCAGCGTCTGATCCTAGTTCTGCCCCACACGAAGCCCAAGTTGCACCTAAGGATGTTGTAGCTAACATCGCAACAACTGTTTCAATCAAATTTGGCATGTATCCAACTATTCTATCGCCTGGATTTATTTTCAATTTTGAAAGGGAATATGAAAGTTTAGCGACCTCATTATTTAGGTCCTTATATGATATTTTAATGGGTTGTTTATCCTCACTTTTGAATAGAAGTGCAGTGTGATCATCTTTGTAACGAAGTAAATTCTCAGCAAAATTTAACTTAGACCCAAGAAACCATTTAGTATTTGGTGGAAAATCTTGAATATTTTCTACCACAGAAGTGTATGGTTTAGACGCAATGATCTCATTGTATTTCCAAAGATCCTCCCAAAAATCAGCAATGCTTTCGATTGAGTATTCATATAAATCAGCATAGTTCTCTAATATTAGGCTCCTCTCTTCATTTATATAACTAATTAATTTAGTAATATTTGCATTTTTGATGACGAGTTCACTTGGTTTCCAAATTAATTTACTCATATTATTAATTCATTTTCAACTATTGTACAACATTTTTTATTTATTATCGTAACAAAGGTGTAACTTCTATATATTTCTAAGAAATATATTTGAGAATACATAGATTAATAGAATTTTATTTATTAATTCTTTCCTAAAAAAAGTATAAATTATTTAAACCTCAGAGTTAATGGTTTCTCTTTTTCCAAGATCAATGAATTTCAAGGTTTGGAAATAATCTATTAATTTTGACCTACCTTAAGTACAACAATTGGGTATATATTTTTAGTATGAATGACCCGTTAAATTTAGAGGAAAGTCTCAAACAAAAATTAGAGTCTGGTGAGATAACTGAAGAAGAATATAATAAATTAATATCTAAATTTGGAGATCTTGATTTACTCTCTTCAAATATTGACTCTTCTCCAAAGAAAAGTACAAAAACCCGAACAAAATGGCGATTTGCTGGATCTGCAAATGTTGATGGTGATGAAATTGATGTACCTGTCAAGGTTTCAGGTAAATTACATGTTACTGGTGATTTAAAATGTCCAGAAATGAAAATTTCCGGAAAAACTATAATTGATGGAAACCTTACGGTTATTGAGGAATTGAAAATAAGCGGATTATTGTCAGTTAGTGAAGATGCTAAGCTTGGGGGCACAGTAAAAGTGAGTGGAAAATTAGATGTTAACAAAAATTTGTATATTACTGAATATGCTAAAATTTCAGGTAAACTTACAGTCACTGAAAACATAATTTCAGGTGATGAACTTATAGTTTCAGGAAAAATTATCGCTAGTTCTGTACAATCAAAAGGCCTCGTTAAATCAAGTGGTACCGTAAACATTGCTCAGGATTTAATTGCGAATGAATTCATTTCATCTGGAGGAGGGTCGATTATCGGTGGTAATCTAGAGGCGATAAATGTTGAAATTGCAAAAAGATATAGAGTATCAAAATATGAAGAAAATTTGGATGAAGACGAAGTTGGTAGTATAGATAACTTTAATGATTTAGGACGTTTTGTTTCAAATTTAGTTGGTAAAATTGTTCCAAAAATAATCAATATGGGTTTCGGCGATGATCATAGGACTCCAAAAATATTTTCTATTGAGGGTAATTTAATTGGATCAACTGTAGATATATCTTATACACACATTAAAGGGGATTTAATTGCAGATGATGTTATTATCGGACCTAAGGTTGTAATTGAAGGAACAATTCGATATAAAAATTCGATCACATTACCAAAAACCGTCGAATATCAAACAGAAAAAGCTGAGTAACAATCAAATGTTCAATTAATTAATTCCTCTTATCTTTACATTATACAATCAACTCAAAATGAAATTCCGAAAACACTTATTAGATCAATAAATATTTGATAATTGATGAGTATAGCCGATACTTATAATTTATTTAAGCATGGTAAATTGGAGGAGTCTCTGAGCTCAATAAATAAATTATTATCGGGGATAAAAGAAGAATCAGAGGATTTTTTTGAGTTATGCTTATTAATTTGTGAAATACTGGTTTTAAAAGAAAACTTCAATCAAGCTCTTGATCAATTAGATATACTGATTCGAAACCCTCTCGAGGAAAAACACGAAATTAGTAATTTGAAAATACTTTTATTAAAATCAAGTATTTTAAATCATCTTAATAAAATAAAATCAAGTTATATTCTATTTCAAGAGGTGGAGCTAAGAACCGAAAATATTAAAAATAAAATCAATATACCCAACTTTCAAAGATTATTGATTAGGGTGTGGAGAGACAAAGGTTCATTCTTTCAATTCTATGGAAAGCATGATGAAGCCGAAAATGCCTTTGCGAAATCACTAAAATTAACCGAGAAATTAAAAGATCAAATCGAGATTTGTACAACTCTTAATTCCTATGGACTCTTTAAACTTAATACTGATCATCTTGATGAGGCAGAATCATTATTCCAGAGGAGTCATAAAATTCGAATTAAATTGAAAAATGAGTATCTCCTAGTAAGATCTCATAATTCATTAGGCATGATCTGTCAGGTAAAGGGAGAATTAGACCTTGGATTGAATCATTTTCAAAAAGCAATGGAAATTAGTGAAAAACTTGATTTGAAGGATTCTTTGGTGATGCTTAACAATAGTTTTGGTTTAATAGCTCATAGTAAGGGAGATACCAGTAGAGCCTTAGAATATCACGAAAACGGTTTGAAAATTAATGAAGAACTTGGAATTAAATCCAATTTATCCATATCTTATAACAATATAGGACTAGTTTATTTAACCCAAGGAGATTTGGATAAGGCTTTGAAATATTTACAGATAAGTCTTCAATATGGGAAAGGTATTTTTGATGAGGTGAATTATGTCGCTTCATACAATAACATTGGAATCATCTATTCACAAAAAGGCGAGCTTGGAAAAGCATTGCATAACCACTATAAATATTTACAAATGGCAGAAAAATATAATATCAAAACAGACATGGCCACTGCCTATGTTAACATAGGTTTGATACATCAAATAAAAGGTGAATATGAAATTGCTGATGATTATTTCCATAAATGCCTTGCTGTAGATAGGGAAATCGGAAACGAAATAGATCTAGCAGAATCATTGTATACCATTGTTATTTTAAACCTTGAAAGATCTTTAAATGAAAAAGCAAAAAAATACCTCGATGAACTAATTAAAATAAATATTAATGTCGATAATAAAATTGTAGATTTACGTGCGAGACTGGGGACTGCGATATTTAACAAACATACGAATCGATTCATTGCACGAGCAAAAGCACAAGAAATGTTAATGAAAATCTCAAATGAAGAAGTAATAGATCATGAATTGACCATTTACGCTAAAATGAACTTGTGTGAATTATTGTTAAATGAATTAAAAATAACTGGAAACCAAATTGTTCTTTCTGAAATCAAAGAACTAGTTGAGAATCTTCATATTGTTGCTGATGAGCAAGTTTCACATAAATTGAAAGCAGAAGGTTATTTATTACAAGCAAATCTAGCTCTGATAGAATTAGATTTTGATAAAGTATTCGAATTATTACAAATTGGGGATAAGATTGCTAGGACTAAAGGATTAACTAGTTTATCAATTAAATTTTCAGAACAATTTGACAATCTACTTGAAAGAAAAGAGATCCTGGAACAATTAGTTGAAAATAATGTCCCCATTCAAGATAGACTAAATGAAATTGATGTCGAGGATCTTGTTGGAAAATTGATCTCACCAAATGATCTAAAAATACAAGAAGAGAAACCTGCATATTTCTTTATATTAACACAAGGCGGTGTAACGATCTATAATCGCAATTTTCACGGATCGGAATTAAAGAATGAACTTATGGGGGGATTACTCACTGCCATTTATACAATGAGTGAAGATGTTTTTTTGGGAGAAAAATCTGTTCAAAGAATTAAGCATAATGATTACACAGTTATTATAAAACCGGAAGGTGATTTATTGTTTAGTTATGTATTTACTGGGGCCTCATATAACGCACTAGAAAAATTGGAAAAAATCATAATAATATTGTCTGAATCTAACTTAATTTGGAAAGCATTGACAAGAAAGATCCCAAGGATCAGCATTTCAGAAAGAGAAGGTTTAGATTTGATTTTAAACGATATAATTATTAATCAGAGTTAACTGATGAACCTTGAAGCCAATTTTTAGTGGTTTGGTGCAATTTATCTCTGAGATTAATTAAAACCTCAATAACCAAATTTTCATGAGGATTATTGTTTCTATCAAAAGGAGTGGTAATATAATCCAACTTCTTTTCAATCCTAATTTTCTGAAATTTATTCATGGAATTATGTAGAAAACCATCTACAACCCCTTTTAATCCAATAATCGAATCAAGTAATAATTTGTTTACGGTGAATCCTGTGATGAATAATTCGGAACTTCCTCGAGCATCCTCATTCTCAATATTGAACGCGTTATAGATTAAAGGTTGATCTAGTTCTGGCAATTCAAATCGTCCTGTAATTGATACATTCGAAGTTACATCCTCAAAATTAAACGATGCAAGTAATCTGGTAATTATATCCTGGTGTAGTTTATATTTTTCCTCAGGAATTTGCGGAAATGAGGCAATGATGATTGGACCCGTTATTTGATTCATTGCTATCTGATAAAAATAAGGAAAATTAATCATAGGATCTTCTGAAAAATTTGTTTTGTTTCCTTCTGATTTAGCTTCTTTTTGATCGACCCATTTCATAATTTCATGAGTAAAATTTAATATTCCTTTGGATACATTCATTCCTGTCTTAGCACTGGTTTGTATTGAAGAATATTGAAATTTAAATTTCTTATTTTGCATAAATTCGACAATTAATTTATTCTGCATATCCAAAGATATCACATCAGTTGCTGAATCAATTAAATCAGTTTTATTTCCAATAATTAAAACAGGTAGATCATTTATTTGAGTTTGGTTGACAAAATCATTTAACCAATTTATAATATTATGAAAAGATGTGGGATTTGTAATATCATAAACAACTATAATCGCTGCAGCTCCACGGTAGAATAAAGAATGTACGGATTGAAACTGTGGTTGTCCTGCAAGATCCCAAAGTGCGAGACCAATTTTCTTATTGTTGATTGTGACTAATTGATAACTAAAATCTGAACCTATCGTTTGTAAATAATTGGTATCAAAAGATTCTCCAATGAATTCTCTTCTTAAGCTTGTTTTTCCTGATCCGGGGTCTCCAATGACGACACATTTGATTTGAATTTCGTCCTGATCATTATCGGAAATCATTTAATCAACTTTGCAGGATGCTTCGAATACTACCCTAAGGCATCAAATATTTAGTAGTATTTGAATAAACAGTAATTTAGATATGAATAATACTTGATTTATTTGATTCATAAACAATGCTTCCAAATTGTAAAATTAAATCAATTATTCTAACTCAACTTTAGTCAGTCCTCAAGGAATGTATAGTATAACTAAAGAAGTCAGAAAATCTTCATATTATAGTTGGAATAATGGATAATCAGAATTTAGTTACGATTTACAAAGTTAAGGAAATTTCAATTGCCCACAAATTATCGTTACCTTATAAAAGCAAATGTAATAAGATGCATGGTCATAATTTTAAAATAGAAATTTGGGTGAAGGGTAAAGTAACTTCTACAGGTATGGTGATTGATTTTAATAAATTAAAAGATGAAGTTATGAAATATGATCATACTTATCTAAATGACCTTATCGAGATACCAACTGCTGAAAATTTAGCTATAAAATTATGCAATGAAATTTATTCACTATCTGAGAAAACTTTTTCTTCAGTTAAAATTAGAGTATGGGAAACAACAAGTGCATACGCAGAAACACGAATCGAGAAATAAGGGCTATAGCATGAATATTAATGAAATATTTGAGTCATTTCAAGGTGAAGGACCTAATACGGGAAAGCCTTCCATTTTTATTAGATTTTCAGGTTGCAATCTCAAATGTATTTATTGTGATACAAAATATACGTGGTTGTTTGGTGAGAAAACATTATTAAACATACGAGATTCAATTCCATTAGAATTTCATGATAAACTTGGAAACGAATTTTACCAAAAGAAAGATGAAACACATAAAATGACAATAATTGATTTAATTGGAAATATTAAACAATACTCTGCAACAAATATTGTCATTACGGGTGGAGAACCATTATTACAGAAAAAAGAAATCGAAAACATATTACTTCATCCTTATTTCGAGAATTTTAATTTTGAAATTGAAACAAATGGGACTATTGAACCTATTGAGCTTCCTACAAATAAATTGCAATATAATGTGTCTCCAAAATTAGCTAATTCATTTAATAAATTGGAAAATAGATACATTCCCTCAGTATTAAATAAATTTAAACAAAAAAATTCTGTCTTCAAATTTGTAGTAAATGAATCGGATGATATTACAGAAATAATTAAAATCCAAAAAGAGCTAAATATTCCTGGGTCTCAAATATACTTGATGCCAGAAGCTATTTCTAAAGAACAATTAGATAAGAATGGAAAAATGGTAGCTGAATTAGCAATGTTATACAACTATAATTATTCTCATAGACTTCATATTCAGTTTTATGATGATAAGAGAGGAGTTTAGATTGACAATTAATATCTTCTAATGTTAGATAAGCAAATAATAATGAAATTACACAAAGCCTAAATAATAACTCTGATAATAATCGTATTAGAATTAAGTATCTAACAACTTGAATAGGTGATCAGAAATATATTATTGTAATAATTGTGGAAATATCGTTTATTTAAATAGAGCAGAAAGTTCAACTAGACCCGGTAATAAAGCTTCTTTAGAAATGGATTGTTTACTTTGTAAATTAAAAACAACATTTAGAAAGATTGTACCTGAGGATATGAAGGCAATTAGTTCAAGCGAGTTTAATCAAACAACGAAAGCTATGTACAATGAAATTATGAAAATTAAGGACTCAATTACAGATGACAACTAAATTTTAGTGTCCGCACTCTTATTGAAATAATTGACAGCTAGTTCCCATTTTTCTTCACTAATTGCTGGATCCTTAATTTTATTGTTTATGAAAGCTTCAGTTCTTTCAAGACAAGTACCACATTGAAGACAAGGTTCATTCTCTCCTTCATAACAACTCCATGTTAAATAAAATGGAACATTTAATTTCAAACCAATCTCAACAACATCGATCTTTGATATAAATTGAAATGGGGCAATCAATTCAACAGGATTCCATAAATTACCTTGATACAATGCCTTATTCATTAATTCAATAAATTCAGGTCTGCAATCTGGATAAACAGAATAATCACTCGAATGTGCTGCGTAGCCTATATACTTCGATCCAATACTTATGGCTCTTCCAGCTGCAATGCTTAGGAAAATCATATTTCGATTTGGCACAATTGTTATTCTTTGACTTTCTGAATCATAAGTTTCATGTGGCACATCTTCTCCTCCTGTAAGAGAACCCTTTGCAATTAATTTTCCGATATTTGTCATATCAATAATTTGGTGATTTACTTCATAAAATGAATTATTAAATTCTTTAACTATTAATTTAGCGTTTTCAATTTCTTTATCATGTCTCTGTCCATAATTAAATGTGATGATTTCCTTAATTAAATACCCTGTGTTCTGTAAATTCCAAAGCATAGTAGTACTATCAAGACCTCCGCTCAGAATTGCTATAATGGTCTTTTTGGTCATACATTACGGGATAAAAACTCCTGCCATTTTTATTATATTATTCGGACAAGATTTCTAAATAAGTTCTGAATATTCTTTTATCATAAATATTTGAATTTGTTTAAGGAATTTAGAAATGGTCAATTATAATTTTCTTGGTGTTTTGGATATACCACAAAAAATCCCCATATCGCATAAAATTGTCTCGAAATTGGTAGAAAAATCTGATCCAGATAGCACAATTGAGTACCGTGAAAATAAATTATCTACCAGAGATAAAAAATTATTGTATTCAATAAAAGATTTTTTTTCTAATGAAGAGTCTTTCCTCATTGCAAAGATTGAATATGAAAACAAAGAGAAACGATTTTTGGAGCTTACAAGTTATACTGTTGAAAAGCTTGATATTTTATATAATAAACATGAATTAAATTTTAAGGATATCGAGGCAAAACAGATAGAAAAATATATCGAATCAGATGATATCGAAAATTTAATTTTTATTTTAGATGATAATACAAAAACCATTAAATCTACAAGGGAAGGATGTTATCGAAGAGCTAATCTTCTTTTATCAATTTGGGAAGACATAACAAAGAATCTCCTATTGGAGATAAACAATTTTTCACATCGAGGAATGAAAATTGTTTCAAATAGTTTACGAGTCAAATTCTTGCCTCAGATTGAAGAAATGAAATTAGCGCTTAAACTAAAAATGGTAGAGGATTCAAGTTCTAGATCTTCTATAGAACAACAATTACGGACAATGGTAAAGCAAGTTGAAGAAGATCTTTTATCAGGACTTACACAAGACCAAATTAAATTATTTGAAAAATTAAATTCAAATCCAAAGAAAAATGAATTAATAAAATTATTAAGAAGTCCAAAAAGTCTTGAAAATTTAATGGAATTGATATTAAGCGATTTTATTCAAATTATTATTGTAAAAAAAGAATTACAAGTTCTTTAATTTTATGATTTAAGGCTTTTAATTTAGTTTAGCTTATTTTCTTAATCTAGGAATAAGTATTGCGATTGATAAAAATGCACCTAATGTAATCCAAAATCCAAATGCGGGTGAATCACTCTCAGGTGAACCTTCTCCAACAATAAAATCTCCAACCATTCCAGCTGCTTTGTGACCTGGTTGCCAGCAATAGAATTGGAATGTTACGTCAGTATTTGGTGTTGTTACATTGAAACTAGCAGTAACGCCAATATCAGCTGCTACATAAACTTGATTAATACCATTATCTCCACTAACATCATCTATTGCGAAATCATGTAGCATTGTATCTGCATTAACCAATGTAATTTGTACGCATGTATCTTTTGTCACACTAATTGATGACTTATCAAATTTTAATCCAGGTCCAGATGTAATAGTTACAAATTCTGTAGCATTACTACATTCAGAACCAGGAGTTGGTGCTTGAGCGTGAGTTGTTGGTACAACTGTCAACATCAAACCAAAAAAAATTGCAAGCAATGTAATTGATAATATTTTCTTCATTTCTTTAACCTCTGTAAGAGTTAATTGAACTAATAAATTCATACTAATTAATATATTTACAATTACAATGCAGTTATATATTTTACTGAAAATGATTTTAGAAATTATTCAGCAATTAATAGTGGAATGTTGCGTTTTACCATAAGAGAATAGTTTTTATTTGTTTAATACGTATTTGGAAGAGAATCCACAAATTGATTTAAAGTTCCAATTAGATTTTGAGATGAATTATTAATTTCAGTATCACTAATTTTTAGTTGATTAAGAGAATTTTCAATGCTGGACGTAATAGCTGTCGCATTATCTGCAGTCGATCTTATATCTTCAAGTCCAGTCCTTACATTATAGCTGAATGAATTGTAAACATTTTGTATTTCAATAAGCAAGGATCTTAATTCATCTTGGCGGGAATCTAATGAAGCAGCTAGATCGTGCAGCTTGAGTGCTATGGTTTCTATCCCCGGATTTTGTGTTTCTAAATTCACAGATTCAATCGAAGCATTAACTGATAACATATTACCAGTTTCTGACAAAGATCGTATCTCAGTAAATTGGTTCTCTAACCTAATTTGTGTTTCATCATACCAAGATATGAAATTTGAAATTTCATCATCTATTTTTGCCAACATGATATCTTGTTTGTTAACTAATTGAGAATAATTATTTACATTTTCAGAGATTCTGGAGATATTTCCACTCAAATTGCTTGATGAATTTATTGCTTGATTGGTTGCAGTTCTCAAGATATCGGCCCTAATTTCTATTTGTGAAATATTATTTGAGAGATTTAAGATATTATTATTAAATCTTTCAGAGAATTTCTGCAATTCTTTCCCACCTGTAAGTGGTAATCTCGTCGCTATAAACTGAGTTCCAAATTGAGCTGAATATTCTGTTATTTCTTCAAGTGGTTTCCATAATGTACTCCTTAGATATTCAATTCCTAAGACTCCCAGTATGATTCCTAACATTATAAGCATTACTCCAAATAGAAATGAATTATTGTATAAACTAGACCCATCTTCTGAAAAAGCAGCAATTGCATCAATCTTATTATCTCGAATGTAGATTTGACTTGTTATTCCAGTCCCAATAAGTATTCCGCTGGATATTAGAATAAATCTATGTATACTTTCTTGATCCTTCAGAGATTTTTTTGAATTTATTACATGAGTTAATATTGTGTAGATTGCATATACGGCAATAGCAGCGAAACTGATAAAAACCGAAGAAAGAGACATATAAGTCATATTGCTAAATTATTCTAAATTAATTTAAAAATAAATCCTTCCGTCATATATTGCATACATTAAGTTTATTTCTTTTTAATTGTTAAAAAATCTGCATTGCTATTTTAAGGATACACTCTTAATTCTAGATATCAAATCTTCTTTTCCCAATGCTACAACTAAATTCGCCGCGTTTGGACCATTTGATTTATTCAAAATCATCTGATAAAATGGAAGATAATATTCTTTTGGTGACAAATTATTTTCATTTCCCAATGCTCGGATAATTGAGGTAAAATCATTTGCTGTAAAATTTTCGTCCAGCTTCGTTAACGCACTTAACCAAAGATCCTTCATTTCGGTAGTCCAATATTGAGCAATATCTAGCTTGTTTTCTACCAAAATTGTAAATTTTACACTTTCAGGTGCAAGCTCATCAATCCATTTTTCAATTCTCGGTAGTCTATCATTTAATTCAGCAATAGTGGTTTGATCTGGTATTTTACCCATTTTCTGTAATTTAGTAATCGTATTTTCAGTTCGTCTTAAACTTGATTGATGAATTAAAACTAATTCATTGAATTTTACCTTGGCAGGTTGAGTTTCCTTTTCCTTTGTTGTCATTGCCAGAAATGCGGCAGTACTAAGTTTATCAACTTCCCTCGCTCGGCCATCAAATATTTCTCCTTTCCACATTCTTCGAGCAATATCAAATTCGTCCAACAGAGTCCCGTACTCATCAGATTGAGGATTGAAATTTATATCTTTTAAGAGGTCTGAACGATAAACCATATATAGAAATGCTGAATATGGCATTAAACTTGCAATTTGATCTGCCGGGAGTGCACCACCTTTACTTCCAGAAAATTTTTTACCTTTAAGGGTGATGAAACCATAGCGAAGAAGCATAGGTCCCTGTTTTTGGAAAATAGATTTATGGATTTCATTTGCGGTGTCAATACTCCCTCCTGCTACTGAATGATCTTTACCAGAAGGCTCAACTGTTACTCCAAGAAATTGCTGTCTTGCTGGCCAATCCAATCTCCATTTTAATTTCCAGTCGTGACTTGCGATTGCTAATTTTCCCTCATGATCACACCCTTTGTATTGTTTGTCGGTCGTGCAAGTATAGCCAAATTTTTTGTCCATTGTTACTTCATTTATTCTAGTGGTTTTTGCATTACCACAGTTTTGACATGTAATGGAAATAAAAGAATCCATACGTGAGCCAGTGATTGTTTCCATCAAATTCTGTAGTTTATCTTCATATTCAATATATAAATCCAAATAATCATCATATTTGCCTCGATTATATAAATCACTTGTATTTACAAATTCGACATCGAATCCCCAATCATTCAGGGCTTCTTTTGGTCCATTAGCAAAAAATGAAGAGTAGTTATCAAATGTCTCGGTAAAATCCGGGATTTTTACTAGAGGATGACCTAAGTATGGCATCAAGTCTTTACTATGCCTAATTAATTCATATGGTATTTTATCTAATGGATCATAGTCATCAATAACAAAAATGAACTTGCTGTCTGATCCATTTTCTAGTAATTCTAAATGCATAGCATTGCAAGTTACAGCTTCTCGAGAATTCCCAATATGGTAAACTCCAGAGGGACTCCAACCGGAACAGACAACTTGCTTATTTCCAAATTTTTCAATTGCCTCTATTGCATAATTATATGCCCAATGGTTTATTTTGTTGGTTGATATGTTTATTCACCACGATAAATTAGATTATAATCATCCCAATTAATTAAACTATTAGACTCTTCGATAATTTCATTTATGTTTAAACTATCTGGTTCAATAGTAACAACAACAATTGTTGGTATCCATCCTTCATTGATTAGATCTTGAACCTCTTCTAGTACCTCTACAATCTCTGCTCTAAGTTCATGGTCTTTTTCAAATAATACTTGAACAATTCTATCAATGGGTGTACAATCTTGAATAAGTTCTAGTACGTCTCCTAAATTGTTTGCAGTGGGTAATATTTTTTCTAATTTAATTTCTGAACAAAGATAACCATTTTCAGATAAAATATCTCCCAACCATGCAACAGTTTGGGTTACAATAATTTCAATCTCTGGACTTTTCATTGCTTTCTTGATATTTTTTAACCCTTTACTAATAACATCCGCGGTCTTATCATTGGCATATTTAGCTTTAACCCAAATTTCATCAATACTGACAAGATCTATTTTTTTATTTTCTCCGTCTGCGGTGAGAGGTGTAGCCAAAAAAAATCCACATATTTGTTGATCATCTTTAATTACATAAAGGGAACTTTCATCCTCAAGTGAAAGATTTAAACCTGATGAAATATCATCTAGGTCCTCTGAGGATACAAGAGTTTTCAATGTATCAAGAATTACCTCTTCAAGATCTGAAGCAGATTCTATCTTTGACAATTCCACAAACTGTGATAAAAATTAGACATAAAATCTGTAATGTTATTGCCCTCACTAAAATCATTATTGTATTAGAAAAACGCTATCTTAGTTCGAGAATAAGGTTAGCAACAAAACCTGCATCACTATCATGTATTCTTGGATCAACCTTTAACCATGACTTGATAAATACTTTTTCTTGTTCAAATTTGACCAATTCTATCGAACTGCTTTGTGTGACAGTAGGTATTTCAGGTAATGCATTCAATTCTAAAGGATATTGTTTTGTTAACTCTTCACTAATCTTCCCTGGTTTGAAATTACCTTGTCTGAATGCTTGTATGATTACTTCTTGATTTTCACTTGGATCAATAGAATGAGTTACATATGATATTTGCGCATGATTGATACCGACAAGGGATATACCTCTTAATGCAGAAAATTGGGCTCTGGCATTGGATATGATTACCTTTTCTTCTAAGTCAAAATATGGATTTGGTCTAAGTCCTGTTTCAGTAGATGGCATTTCAACATAAAAATGAGTAAATTTTTCTCGAGGTCGACTTTTCGTATATCTATCCAATCCAATTTTTAACAATTCTATTTGATCCTCACCAATTTGCAATCTCTCTAAGGAAGATGTAATTGCTTTACGATGATTTTCATTTCTTGTAATCATGAATATTTTTGAGTTATTTCCGGATCTGTTTAGTAATTCAACTGCAGTTTCACCATTATCTTGACAAATTACAAGGATTAAAGCTCTTTCTTCAGTAAATTTGAAAAGGTTTATTCCCAGAAGTCTCGGTAATGTGGTGACCGAATATAGCCCATTTCTATAATATTTATTGTCATGGAATTTCGGAACATCGTATCTCCCTTCAAGTGTTTTTGCAGCAATTCGTCCAGGTGATCTTTTAATTTCCTCTGAACTCATGTCCGCTATACCGTGTCCAACTATATTATAGTACATATCCATTAATACCACTTCGTCCCCACGTTGAACTGCTGGCAATGAGGAAATATCTCCACTAACAATATCTGCTCCCATTGATGCATTTATGGATGCACTCCTTCTCAGTATGAATTGAGGTAATCCTCTGTGTTTAATTTCTTCAAGTTTATATTTGTTAACCAGTTGTTCTGTTGAGTTTGGATCTTGGACTATACTTTTTCTATCCCTAATTGTGACGGTGATAACATTTCCTAACTCCTCTCTAAGTTCAAATTCATAACCTTGTTTGTCCAAATCCTTACTGATTTTTTTCCTTACTTGATCAATCCCTTTTTCCTTATCGGGAACATTTAATACTAAATATTTATATTTTGAAGCATCTCTGACAGCTAACATTAAATGAATTGCTTCCCTTGCTCCTAAAAGAAAACATAATCTTGAACTTGTATCAGGATGATATCTTGTTAAGGACGCTATATCCTTTAAAAGATGATTGATAACCCTAGACAATTTGAATCTCAATTCTCGCCTATTTCTGAGAAGTGATATATGTGTTGTATTTAAACTAATTATTTTGAGTGAATCTGACATTATAATGAGCAAATTGTTATCCTCAACATTCAAAAATGTAATATCTCACTAATAATAAATAAAATAATTTGTAGTAAAATTTTTATTATTACCAAAATAACATTCCAGTTTAAAACAAAATATAAATTAGGTTAGGACATAGATATTATGACAAAAGGTTCGTCAAAAAAATCAAAAAGTAAAAAAAATAAACTTGATAGCAGACTAGTTTTTGATAAATTTCATCAGCTTTCAGTCCGTCGTAATGCTCTATATTCCGATTATATTGAAATAGATGAACCTGACGAAATAGGGAATGCATGGGTGGAATTTGGGGATGCGGTGGTATCCGGTCTTTTACAGGTTATAGAACTTACAAAAAGCCTATTCGAAAGATTGGTGGATGAATTCAGAAGAAGTAGTGATTCACCAGATCCAGAATCTTTAGTGAAAGTAAAAAATTTAACTGATTTTTGGTTAGATCTTTCAGTGGTGAGTTATCTATATGCAACAATTGAGAAAAGAGGAGTTTTGGGTCAACCAGGAACAAATAAGAACTCTAGAGGTTATATTGATACAAAAAAATCAATTGATGAATTAATAGTTCTTGCTTTCCAATCAGGAAATGAATTTTTCACTCAAGAAGCTCGAATAATACTTGGCGAAGTCTTAGCGCTAAATCAAGAAAAGAAAAGATTGGATTTCTTTGATGAGATCCAAGAAGATTCAATGAAAGAGAGATATCTATTGCTAGGTCTATATGATCAACAACAAGCAGGATTTCTAATGACACGAGTTCACGATATCCTTAATAAGAGCGGTAAATCGTGGTGGTGGCAAGATGCAATTGGTATGCATTCAGCTGCAGAACATGCTATAACTCACATTAATTGTATGATGGAAAATTGGAAAAAAAGTAGCTCGGACATGTTTGAAAAAGCACAAGTCTTTCACAAAATCACTTATCCAATCGCAAAAATATCTTCTGATGTTGCTTTAGCTCAACATTTTAAGAGAATATCAATGGCTGCTTTACACGCAAGGGGTACTTCAATTTCATCAGAATATTTTGATAAGGCTGTAAAACTTACATCATCTTTTGGTATTGATAATCTAGGATTGGGTGAGGGTATGCTAGTTTGGGGTAAATCAGTACCTGAACAGAATCTCATCTATACTAAAATGAAAACATTAGCTACTATATCTAGTAACTATCAATCGATAATCCGTTATTTAAATGATGGTAGGACTGATGAGATCAAGGTTTTGATCCCTGAGTTACTTGAGGAGTTAAGTGGCATATTTTCACATGGAGATGTGGCCTACGTTTCTTCAGTTGCTGTAGCTTATGAAACTGTTTTTGCTTACATTCTTGAACAATTGGAATCTGAAACTGACATTAAAAAAATCTTAATATTTGTAGAAAAAAGATTATTAACTATTGCAGAACGCTTACACAAAGCATCGCATCAAATTACAATTCGCTGGTACAAAGTTGCATCAAGAAATCTTAGTGATGTAACATCTTTAAGCAAAATTGTTTCCGAAATAGAATTACCATTAATGGCTTTGTATATTCTACCACCTGATAATGAAATTGTAATCCCGATCGCTTCTGAGTTAAGAGTAGTCAAAATTGCTACTGAGGCTTTGAAAGTGGGAGAATTAGCAGATAAAGAATTTGGTCAAAATCCTGTTAAAGAAATGTTAATGCGATCAAAAATTTATCAGCTAGCGCTCGAAGCCCAATCACTACTTGAATTCATCGAGACAAAAGAAACTAAAACCGGTATTGAAAATGTATTAATTCCTCTAGCTCAAACGGCACTTCTTCGAGGATTAATTGCAGAAATACAACTCAGAACAGCTGTGCTTCAATATCAATTTATTAATTCAATTGCACCAATCTTAGAAAATTCGACTCTTGCTAAACCTGAGCAAACAGCTATGATAAAAATGGATAATGAAATCCTCGATCATTTTAGAAAGAGCTTAGATGAATTAAGCATTGCTGCAATAGCAATTATTGAGCATAAAGCACCAGTAAATATAGGAGGACAACCATTAAACTGGAATTATATTAATAAAATTCAATATTACGCCTTAGGTCTCGTTGAAATTATAAATTCAGTAAAAGAATCTATTATCGCTGTTAGTGCCTCTAAAGATGGTATTGAGGATGCCATTCAATCATGGAGTGAAGCAAAAGATTATTCTTTTAAGGCTGCAGATCTGGTTGCAAAGGCGAAATCTAAGGATTCTGAAAATTTGGCACAACAAGTTTACTCTCTTGCACAAATTTACAATGGATTTGAAAATAATAAGAGATCTAGAAAAGACACAGGCGCTTTTCCGGTTGAGGGTCTCGTAGAACTAATAAACGCTCTTGTTATGGGAATGTAAGAACCAATCTTGAGAGGTGCACGAATTCAATATAAAAAATTGATTTCATTGATTTTTTTTATTATGAAGCCAATAATACTTACTACTATAATTAGTTGAAAAAAACTTTTAGAACTATAATATCAAAGTAAAATTAATTGAGATTAACTGAAAATATTGCTAATCCTGTATTAGTTATTCTAGGATGGTTTCTTTCCATTCTTGCTTTATATTTAATTTCGAAAAGAAAATCACAGCTGAGTAATCAAGAACTTTCAACACTTGCCGGAATGGGCGCATTCATTTTCATTTTGCAATCTTTTTTCATAATCCCAATCCCATTTAGCGTTTTCCCAGTATTTTTTACATTATCTGGTATAACTTTGGCAATAACAATTGCCGGTCCCACAAGAGGGATTCTAGTTGGGTCAGTAGCATACATTTTGAATCACGTGTTAATTGTTGGTTCATTGTCGATGTTAGGAATTAATTTATTTAACATGATAATCGCAGGCATATTGATAGGTTGGCTTCCAGCTCAAATGTTCCATAATCCATTTTTGGGTCGTCGATTAAGATATTTAGGAACGTTTCTCGGGGCGTTTCTCTACACTTTGCTACAAGGATTGTTAATCCTAATTGAAATTGCGATTTTCTTTTCATCCGAGTCTGATCTATCAAATTTAATTTTGGGTTTCATATTTTTTGTAATATTATTGGGGATTGTAGAAGGTTTCTTCACAGCTATCGCTGCTTCTTATTATCATAGAACTTTTATTGCCACGTCAATGCTCCCGATTGATTATAATCCTATGGAATTAGAAATTGAAGATGAGACATTAGACGTGGTTGAAAAAATAGATTTCGATTTAAAATTCATTGAGAAGATGAAAAAAGAATTGGCAGTATAAATGGTGAACAATATGTCTGATTACTTAAGTATTGAAATGGGAATTAAGGGAAATATAGAGTGGATTGATCCTAAAAGTAAGTTGCTAACAACACTTGTAATAGTACTCGGACTATCGCTTTCACTTTATACCTATCAAATCACATTCTTTGCATTTTTTATAATTCCCATGCTTTTATTGTACAAACCCAATCGAAGAGTTATCTTAAGAATTTTGGTACTTCTACCCTTCAGTTTAATTATTTCTTTATTTATGTATTTTAGTATTGATAAAGAGGTAACCGTAAATTTAATTGTATTTCAACGGGTTTATACCGCAAATGAATTTATTCTATTTAATTTATACCGTTTTGTTGTATCCGCGGTTCATTCATCAATTTTAATTGAATCAGAAGAAGAATCCATTAATTTAATTGAAGCATTAGCTTCATTAGGTATTTTTCAATATCTAGTATCCATACTTCTGCTAATTCACAGATTAATTATTCGTTTGCAATCTGATTTCAATCATATGCTCCAATCAGCTCAATCAAAGGGATATTTTCGGAAATCAAATCTTTCAAGATTTTTTTTCAAACTTAGATTGATGAGTCGATTATTAATGCGTGCTACAATACACGGGGAAACTATTGCCTATACATTAACTGCTCGAGGATTTAATCAAACTGGGTTTACACCCTCATCAAGAAATTGGAGTTCTGAAGGATTAACAGTTTTATTTATTGTAATACTTGTAAGTGTATTCTCGATAGTTCTCCCATTTTATACAGGTGATCTATCATGAGAGAAAAGAAAGTCTCTGTGGAGACAATTAACTTACATTATACTAATCCTAAGACAAGACAAAGAATCTTAAGGGGTGTTGATTTAAAAATTCACACCAATGAAATTGTTGTCATAACTGGAAAAGTTGGATCGGGAAAATCTATATTATTGAGACATTTAAACGGGATTAATGATGCCCAAATAGGTGAAGTTCTCATCAACGGAATCAATATCGAAGGAGATACTGAAGCTGCGTTTAATCATAAAATTGGGTTGTTGTTTGAGAATCCCGAAGATCAGATTTTTTTCCCGGATGTGGTTTCGGATATTTCTTTTGGTCCTCGAAATCAAAATTTGTCAAATGAAGTAATATATGAGCGGGTGTTAGAAGCTTGTAAATCATTGGATATTATGCATTTATTAGAGCGAGAGACGTCTTCCCTATCATTGGGCGAAAAAGCACTAGTCGCACTTGCAGGAATATTAGCTATGAAACCTGAAATAATTCTATTGGATACTCCAGAAGTGGGATTAGATCTCTGGACAAGACCAAATGTATTGAGATTAATATTAAACCTAAAAAAGGAGCACACTGTTATCATTGCCACTAATGATCTTGATATTATTAGAACAGCTGACAAAATAGTTTTACTTTGGAATGGAAAGATCAAGGAAGAATACAAGAATTTCGCTGAATTCAAAAGATCATTATCATATTAATTCATTTTTTTTTTGCAAGCAGATAGATATTATTTGGGATTAATTTCCATGATCTGACTTTGTCCTCAAAATTATCTGAATTATTGTATTCTGAGTTTTCTAGTGAAATTTTTATCTTTTCCTTGTAATCCTGATAGTTTTCTTCAAGTAAATCTAAGATCTCCATAACATTTGATTTAGGGGTACTCATTCTCTCAGTCCACCATTTCAGTGGCCATTCCTTTTCTCGCTTGGTTACAAATAATATTTCACACCCAGAATTGATCAAAACTTCTTTCCACTCAATTTTCGATAAATCTCTTTTATGAGATGGGTCCCTAAGAGTTTCTATTTTATTGAATAAGTCTGAAGCTGTTTTATTATTGGGTGAAACTGTATCCTCAATAAATATTTGCCCTGATGGTTTAGTCACTCTAACCATTTCTGAAATTGCCAAATTAATATCATAGAAATGGTGTGGTGCAATTCGAGACATTACTAGATCAAATTTATTGTCTTCATGTGGTATTGAGTGGACATCAAATTCCTCAAAAGTGATATTTGAGATATCTTTTTTTTGCGATAGTTTTTCAGCTTCTAATAACATTTCTGATGTTAGATCTGAAGCAATCACATGTTTTGTGTGTTGAGCAAGAATATGAGCTAGATGTCCAGCTCCAGTGGCAAATGTTTGGCTAAACGGTTTCCCAATTAGTCTAAATTTGGATGATCTTACTGTTGGTAACATTTGATTTAGGGGTACTCATTCTCTCAGTCCACCATTTCAGTGGCCATTCCTTTTCTCGCTTGGTTACAAATAATATTTCACACCCAGAATTGATCAAAACTTCTTTCCACTCAATTTTCGATAAATCTCTTTTATGAGATGGGTCCCTAAGAGTTTCTATTTTATTGAATAAGTCTGAAGCTGTTTTATTATTGGGTGAAACTGTATCCTCAATAAATATTTGCCCTGATGGTTTAGTCACTCTAACCATTTCTGAAATTGCCAAATTAATATCATAGAAATGGTGTGGTGCAATTCGAGACATTACTAGATCAAATTTATTGTCTTCATGTGGTATTGAGTGGACATCAAATTCCTCAAAAGTGATATTTGAGATATCTTTTTTTTGCGATAGTTTTTCAGCTTCTAATAACATTTCTGATGTTAGATCTGAAGCAATCACATGTTTTGTGTGTTGAGCAAGAATATGAGCTAGATGTCCAGCTCCAGTGGCAAATGTNTGGCNANACGGNTTNCCAATNAGTCTAAANNTGGATTGATNNTACTCAATGAATAGTTTAGATCTTCTTGATTCGAGTGGATTTTTGAAACTGAATACTTTTCAGCTTCTCTTCCAAATTGTTCTCTATTAATTTCAAGGGATTTTTTTCGATCTTTATCATTTTCTTCATTTATGTTTAGATTCTTGATTTCAGAATAATTAAATCTTTAGTAAGTATTTAGAAATTAATTCTAAACGGGTGTTTTGATCATTCTATCACCAAGTCACCGATTAATATTAATCTTAAGTTGGTAATATTGAAATGCGTTGATACATCTATTACTAGTTCTTGATAGGGAAAAATCAGTTGGGCTTGAAATTTATAATGATCGCACTATTAGTTTTCAATCAGATCTATTAATTGGATTGGTTCAAGCATTGATGTTACTAGGACAAGAATTAGGTGAATCTAAGGGTCCCTTACGGGAGGCAGAACTCGGTTCCTATCAAATATCAATACTCTCACGAGATCATATAGCTTACATCGCGATTCAAGACACATATGATTCAGAACCATTCACTAAAAGAATACTTGATGGTGTGGTAACAAAATATCATGAGTATTTTAGATTGGCAAATTTCAATCAGAGAATTGATGATGAAGAAGAGATTAGGGAAACAGTAGCTGAATTATTAGTTACGATGAAGTTCCCCACAGAGTTACTTCCAGAAATTTTGCCCTTAATTGACGAATTTAATTCATCTACAAATAATGTATGTGATACATTATTCTTGGCTGATTTAGATGATGGGATTGTTCACATATGGTCAGGTGATTCAAACGATCCTATAATAAAAATCTTGATGGAGATACTGAGTGAAATTGATCCAGAACGCACATGGATTGGAGAATCGAAATTATTAGCTCCAAGGCCTATTGAAGGACAAGAAAAAGCCGCAACTCATGAGAACTGGTTTATGATCAGAATTGGTACTACTGATTTTTGTATTATGGGTAGGGCATACTATTCCCATGGATTGGAATCTGAATTACTTTCAAAGAATATGGACCTTCTATCGGAAAAAATTCTCAATAAAATTATGGACTCTGGATTATTGAAAGAATAGAGTTCTCAAGTAATATGAAAAGGTATTATGAAAATGATCCATAAATTAATAATTTTCAACACAAAGACGCTTGATGGAATTCAAATCTTTGATCGATCAGATGTTCATTTGAATGTAGACTTAATCGTAAGATTAGTTGCTGCCATGGGTATAATGAGTGAAAATTTAGGTGATTCAAAAGGAGAAATTTCAGAAATAGAGTTGGGAACTTATCAAATAGGCATTTTCACTGTGGATACACTGGCTTATGTTGTATTGCAGGACAAGTTTGACAATGAACCGTTTACAAGTAAAATTCTAAATAATATAGTTGATTTGTTTCACGAGCAATTAATTGAAGTATCAAACAATCTTGAAATTGATCGAAAGCTGAAAAGTGAAATTGCAACATATCTTGAAACTATGAAATTTCCTGATGTCCTTATATCTGAAGTTAATAAATTAGCTGAAACCTTCCAATTTGATACCTTAGGTGCATGCGATGTTTTATTTCTAGCAGATCTAGATGATGGCATTGTTACAACATTTGCAAACGCAGATGATCAAAAGATTTCAAATTTATTAATGGAGATTTTGTCTGAAATACCATTTGAAAAAAGCTGGATCGCAGAAATGAAGTCAAAACAAGAAATGAATGAAGAAAAAAGAAGTCATGAGTTTTGGGTAATTTCAAGGATCGGGATGACCGATTTTACGATTCTTGCACGTGGTTTTTACCAGCCATTCATTGATAAGAATAATATTATTAACAAATTAGAATGTCTATGCAAAGACATACATCAATTATTGATGCAAGATACTTATGTTTGGTAATCGGTTTTGGATTGAAGAATTGAAAATAAGACAAATTTTATCTTTAATAAATCCAAGGAAAAGTTCTTATTATTCAGAATATATTTAAGCGTTCGAAAGCATTGAGTTTTTGATGATTGGCAATAAATTAAGTTATTTTTGGGTCAATATATTAAATTCTAGAAGAGCTGTTAGTTGAAGTAATTTAAGAAATATAACATAATGAAATTATCGATTTTCTTTTTTACAATAATTCTATTATTTTCATTTAATAATTTAACAGGTAATAATTTAGATTTAGCTTCAATTTCAATAACTGTGATGAACAATGAAAATGAATTACATGTTGTAAATTTAAACACAAATTATATTGGAGGCATATTGGATGAATGGGGTAGTGTATCAAAAATCGATAATAATAATAATAATTTAATATTAGCAGGCGAATCAAGATCTTTTGATATTGATTTAGTAAATTATCAGCAAACATTCAATGGAGGGTCTGATGGATTAATTATCAAATATGATAATAATGGAGATATTGTTTTTTCAACTTTTTTGGGTGGTTCATCTTTTGAATATGTGAATGAGATCGCACTGGATAGTTTGGGTAATATTATTGTGATGGGTTATACTCAATCAAATGATTTTCCAACCACTGTCGGTGCATATAATGCTAATTTCACATCCGGTTCTCAAAATTCTTTTTTGGCAAAATATAACCCAGAAGGCCTTTTAATTTTTTCTACTTTGATCGGTTCTGGACCAGTATTCAGATCGGGTGGCGTTGCTGTGGATCCACAGGATAATATTATAGTTGTTGGTGGAACATCCTCTGATATATTCCCAAAATTAAATGCATACCAAGAAACATTTAGTGGCATAGAGGACGGGTACATAACAAAATTTGCATCGAATGGGAGTATGATATTTTCAACATATCTTGGAGGTTCTGGTCCTGACTTATTAAACCGGGTTGAAATTAACTCAGTTGGAGAAATCATCCTTTACGGGCGTACTTCTTCTTCAGATTTCCCACTTGTAGATCCGATAGGTGATACCGGGAAATTAAACAATCTTAATTTGGTAATTGCAAAATTAAGTAACGATGGTCAGAGTTTAATTTTCTCCACGACTTTTGGCGGAGGAGGTGATGATATTGCGGCAGGATTGAAACTTGATGAGAATGATAATATTTTATTTGGTGGAATGACAGAATCAGTTGATTTTCCAATTGTAGGAGGAATGAAAAATAACTCATCAACAGAATCAGCGTTTTTAACAAAAATTACATCAGATGGTCAACAAATTATATTTTCATCATATGTAGGTGGAACTAATAGTGATTGGATATATTCAATTGAAATAACATCACATGATGATTTGGTGATTACCGGTCATATAAGTTCTACTGATTTTCCACTTGTCAATCCAATACAAGATACTCATGGCGGTCTCGATGATGCGTTCTTGATGATATTATCTGAAAATGCAGATGAAATACTTTATTCTACATATATTGGTGGTTCTGGGTGGGATGCGGGATGGAGATTAAATTTTGATATTAATGGTCATCTATTCTTGACTGGATTTACTGGATCAGATAATTTGTTTCTTAACGGAACTATCGAATCAGCAAATCAAGGAGGAATCGATTTCTTTCTTGCAGAATTTACAATTGAATATTTACAAGATAGTACAACTAGTAGTACCATCAATACTGAAACAAGCAGATCTTCCATCACTAATGATGAAACTCCTACATTCGATTTACCTACAAATATAGCTATACTAAATCTAGTGTTTATTCATATTATTATCAAGAAAAATAATAAGAATAGATAGTATGTTGTAAATCTTAGTCCAAGATATTTAAGCTTGATCCGCATGTTTTAACTTATTACTATCATTCTGTACCATGTAAATTCCTATCAAAATCACGATCATTCCGAAAAATGAAGACACTCTAATCTTCTCATCTAACAAAATATCTATCCAAAACAAAGCTAGAACCGGACTAAGGAAAGAAATCGAAGCCATTTTATCTGTATCCCCATATTTCAATGCGAGAAACCAACTTAAATCTCCAATTGCGAGAATTAATCCTCCAACCCAGAGGAAGCCAAAAAGATCCATAGGCTTGATTGGGGGTAATTGTGTATTCTCAATAAGAACCATAGGTAAGAGGAAAAGTAATGCTATAAAGTAATAGATTAACATAGTTGTAACTCGATCCTCATTGAATTTTTTGCCCATAGTAGAGTATAAGCCATAACTCATTCCTGCAATTAGGGCTAACAGTATTCCAAATAATTCTCTCTGGGTTGTAAATACATCCAAAGAAAATCCTCCAATTAAAATAGTAGAACCTAAAAAACAAAAAGTAAAACCTATAATATGCCATTTTTGTAATTTCTCATTCAAAATAAACATGCTAAAAATGATAACAAAAATGGGCCATATCCTTTGTAGAATATATGCAGTTTGAGTATCTGTAATTGTATAAGCCTTGTATAAGAAAAGTAAATATACCAGAATTCCACTTGTGGACATAAATACAAGACGTGGAAGATCTGATATTCGATAATTAGATAATAAATGAAATTTACCAGTTATCAAAGTGATTAAGCATAAGATTGACACTGCTGCAATACAATTGAAAAATAATAATTGAATAAACGTGAAATTCCCAAGAAGTAAGTTTGTGGCAGCTGCATTTGTTGGCCAAAATAATTGGGTAATCCCAACAAAAATAAGTGATTTTCGTCTATTATTCAATATTGATAAATTCGTTTCCAACTTTAAGAATTATATATTGAATCCTAACTAAATTCATTGAATTGTTTATTTTAAATTCTCTTAACATATTGAACTACTAGGATAAATGCGGAAAATATGAGTACAATCGGAATAAGTATATTAAACTCAACCAAGTGAGGTAAAATTAAATCTGTCATAGTTACATTATCTTTGACACTAGTTATCTCAATTATAGGATCGATTACATCGTGTTCATCTGAAATTATTAAATTATCAATGTAGATATTTCTCTCTGTATAAGGCTCCCAAATTGGATTTAACCCGATAACCATAGATTGAATTTTTGTTGGAGTAAAATTCTCCCAAGGACTCGAAAATTCTGAAAGTAGAAAATTCAAGTCATTCATTACATTAATTTTGAATTCAATCCATTGTTCTTCAATTGTATCAAACTCTCTAACAAAAGCTATTGAATCAGTAAACCAATATGGACCAGGACTTCCATATTCTAAAATAATTTCTATATTTGTCTTATCTTGGGTTTCACCTTCTAAGACTATCCAATAATAGGGTATTCCAGCAGTAAAGAAATGATGAAGCGAAATAGTAATATCCTCTACAAACTCCAAATTTAAAGGAATTCGAATGATGGTTGGATTCACCTCATTAGTTGATTTCATATGAAGGCTACTTGTTCCAGAATATTTATTGTTAGCAGTGATGCCCACCTCACCTTTCAAAGGAATATGCTGAATGTATTCGATTAATGTAGCAGAATTCTCAAAACCTTCACTAAATATTGGTGCAGCTAAGATAGGTTGTGGAGCAAGGATCTGGAAAATGAGAACTGAGAAAGTGATTAGAAATTTAACTGACATTTTTATTTTTAATTACAATACTATTTCCATAACTAAGAAAAGAATTTCCACTTTAAATTATTATATTGATCTATCAATTTATTAGTATATGATAAAAATGGATTGGAATATTATATTTTCAGCAAACAAAATTTGGATTATATTAAAAGTAGAATCAGTTTATTGATATTTGAAAGGTTAGTTTTTGATCCTTTTATGAGCCGATGTTATTAATAACACACTAATAAAAAATCCAAAAAATAATCCTGAAGCTAATTTAAGAGAATTAGGGAGGGTTAGATCAAGAGTCGTTGATGCATCAGCTAAATCTCCTTTAGGGTCAATTTCGATAAATAAATTATCAATATAGATGTTCACATTATTGTTGGAATCCCACATAGGATCTGCACTTATCGTAATGGAAATTAACTGAGATGGAATAAAATCTTCCCATGGACTATCAGGTAAATTAAATGCTCGATTTATTTCATCGATTAAATTTATAGAAAAAGTATTCCATTTTCCTTGTGAGAAATCAAATCCCTGTTCAAAATAACGCTTAAATTGTCCCCTGGGCTGCCAATTTGGATTTTCAAGAAATGAATAATAGAGAAACCCAATTGATAAATAATTATCCGAAGCTTCTCCATTAATGCCGATTTCAAAACTAGGAGCATACAACTCAGAGTAATATCTAAGTGTTATTGAAGTATTTTTTTGTATGAAATGACCCAGAGGAATTTGAAGCATTGTAGGACTATCAACATTAGATGATTGAATATGTAAGCTTGAGGATCCAGTATATACTTTCTCATTTGAAAGTGAAATACTTGTTAGTGGAGCAAGATTTCTAAAATACGTTAAGTATTGTTCTGAATCTTCAAAATCTTCTGCAAATATTACAATGGCTTGACATGATGGAATATGTAGAAATTGGAAAATGAATAAGATTAATACAAAATTCGTATAAATTTTCTTTGATATTTTATATCAATAGAATTATTATCGCAAACAAAAAAAGGTTTTGTAAACAATTTGCATCAGAATTTCATAATTTTGGAATATTTGATTATTGATTATTTAAATTTCCTCTCATTTCCCATTTTTCGAAAGATCAACGGGTAAGCTTAATTTAAGATTCATTTTATCTATTACTAACGAATTGTAATTGATGCTAAGTTAGCAATAATCATTTTTGCTTCATTTTGATCAAAAGCTTCCTTGTCAGTTTTTCCTGTTAATAGAGAAAGAAAAGGAATAAACGCAGCCTTTGCCGAATTCTGATCATGAAGACTATCTCCTATTGCAATTGTCGTGGAGGTAGAGGCTTTTGCCTTATTCATACCAAGAAGAAAAGGATCTGGGTTGGGTTTACCATTCTTAACCTCGTCACCACTTACTACTTCATCAATCAAATCCATTATTCCAGCCGCCTCCAAGAGAAGGATAACCAATCGTTGATGTGTGCTACTAATTACAACTTTTTTCACATTGAACAGTGCTAATTGTGTGAGTAACTCAACAACATGCGGAAATACATGGATTTCCTTAATAATTGTTGATAAATGATCCTCTTTTTCTAATGCTGCTTGCCATATTTGCTGGTGAGACAATTCTGGAGTAAATTTTTGGATAATATCCTGTGGTGTGAGTCCCATGAGAGGTTCTAAATCATACCGAGACACGGATTTTCCCATCTGATTAAGTATTTCTTGAAATGCCTCAATATGAAGATCAAGACTATGTATTAAGGTTCCATCTAGATCAAATAGCATTGCTTCCACTTGTGAGAACTCATGCTTTTTTCCCCTCACATCATTGATGATGACGTCCACGCATTCATTAGGATAATCGATCTCTTAAGCCCTCACTAATTATAAAAGACATTTGGAATTCAAATATCTAATTTTGAGATAAATAAAAAATCAAACTTATCAGCAATATTCAAATTACTTTTTTAATAACTAGTTTGATCCCATTTCCCATCATTTAGAAGATGTCAATTATCATGTGATCTTAGCTTCTTCTGATCCATCATTAATAAATCCTATATGTTCAGTGGCCAATGTAAGGACTAGTAGAATTAATGCCATAAGAATTTCAGAAATAGGTAATAAGTCATTCAGAATTAAAAAGAAAGTGAGGATGACAAAGATAATCCTTTGATATAATATTTTACCAGTTGCTCTCCAAACAGCCAAAACTGTACCACCAATAAACAATGCTAATCCAAATGCTAGAGCTAACGTACCATCGGTAGATAATGATTTCTCTGGGTGTGCAATTGCTTCTTCAATTGCTAATGCAAAGCCTATAATACCTGCAACCATTGGAAAATGTGCTAAGCTAAATGCATCTCTCGTCATGACTGCTCTTTCAGCACCAACAGTTAATTCCATTGCTCTTTCAAGCTCAGGTTTTGGCTTGATAAAGTAACTCCACCAAAGACTACAGGTTAGTAAAACTGATATCGCTCCAACTATTAACAAATCTGTGTTCAATTCGTGATCAATTAGACCCGCTGCTGCAACAATTAATGACTCTCCTAGTGCTATAATAATAATTAATCCATGTCTTTCAGTCATATGATCAGTATTTATCGTCCAAGTTTCTTGGGCACTTGTTGTTGCAGCAGTAAGATCAAATATTAAAGCAATTGCCCAAAAAACGAATTGTGAATTCCCTCCAATCAAGGCTCCTATAATTACAAATGCTAGTCCGATTGCCGACAAACTAGCCCATCTTTTCACCATTTCTCGCTGTCCTAATTCATCAGATACTTTGAACTGAAGAGATAAACCAATAATCCGAGTAACAATATATGTCGTTGCAAATAGTATACCTCTTCCATCGAAAGCTTCAGGTATCGCTACTGCCATAAAGAAAGCAATTGCGGTACTCAACAAAATTAGAAACTCCACATAAACATTAGTTGTGTCAATTGTATTGAGAGCCCACGTGAATTGTTGCCATGACCACCATATCAACCAGAATATCAAGGTGGCCTGAAGGAGATGTTTATTGTCAAAATGCTCATGTAATAATAGAGTAATTTGGGTAACAGCAAAGACAAAAACAAGATCAAAGAAGAGTTCCACGAAAGTTACACTTTGATCTTCTGGAGCTAATATTGATTTAGAAGGCACAGTTACGTTCATAAAATTGTATTTTTATTAATAATCCTCTAAGGGAAAATTCAATCAATTGATAATTTTATATTATTTAACTGTTAAATTCTTTAATTTTCTAATAAGTTTTGAGCCAATAAGTTGTATCTAATTGCTAAAGATAAATAGCCAAGATTGTAAAATAATCTGTGAAATCAATTTTCCCGAAAGATTTTATCACTACACAAGAGTGGTCGATGGAAGCTCTTGAAAGCGTCATGCAACTCGCAGAACGATTCAAGCTTGAACGACAAGCTGGGATCCATCATGATCAACTATTACGAGGACGTACCTTGTGGTCAATTTTCTACAATCCCAGTACAAGAACTAGAGCTAGTTTTATGGCTGCAATGGGGCAATTAGGAGGGCAAACTCATACATTGAACCCTTCAGCACTCCAATCATCAATCGGAGAGGTAATTCAAGATACTGGTGGTGTATTAGCAAGTTATGGTGATGCTATCAGTGTTCGATACTGCTTTACTAAAGAAGCTTATGGGGACGGTAATAAAATACTCAGGGAATATGGTAAATATGCAGGCGTGCCTGTGCTTAACATGGAATGCGATACTTATCACCCTTGCCAAGTCATGGCGGATTGGCAAACATTGCGTCAAAGATTCGGACCTGATCTTAAAGGTAAGAAAATCGGTGTTTCATGGGCAAACGGTCAATATATAAGACCGGTAGCTGTTCCTCAATCACTAATTTTACTTATGACGAGGTTAGGCATGGAAGTAACTCTGGCCCATCCAGAAGGATTCGAGCTAGATCCGAAAATTGTCAAACAGGCAAATGTAAATGCCAAGAAATCAGAAGGTAAGCTTACTATATCCAATAGCATGGACGATGCTTTCAAAGATGCTCATGCAGTGTATCCAAAGAACTGGGGACCATTAGTTGCAATGCCAGATATGGATAAAGCTGCAAAAATGCAAGAACCCCACAAAGACTGGATCGCTAACAAGAAAAGAATGAAGATGACAAAGGATAATGGTATTTATATGCATTGTATGCCAGTTGATCGTGGACTTGAAGTAGAAAACGCTGTAATTGATGGACCCAAGAGTGCTATCTGGGATCAAGCAGAGAACCGACTACATGCACAGAAAGCTCTTCTAACAATGATGATAAATAATCGAGATGAGCATAAATATTAACTAATTACGGCTAGTCCTTCAAAGATGATAATAACTTTATAATTCATAAGGAGAGTGATCTACATTTGGTTGTGCTAAACTCCGATATCGAAATATCCAATATCAGAAGATATGATATCGATTGGCTTCGTATTATCCTATTCGGACTTCTAATCCCATTTCATGTAGCAGTAGGATTAGTTTGGAATACATATGGGAATACTTTCAATGCTGACGGTGGTAGTGTAAATAATAATCCAGGAGTGGTGACCTCAAGTTTATTTCTCCTTTGGATGCATCAATGGAGACTTCCTGCTCTTTTTATGATTTCAGGGATGGGAACCGCATTTGCTTTTAGGAGAAGAACTGTTGAAACTTTCATTAAAGAAAGAGCTAATCGACTCCTCATTCCTCTCCTCTTTGGAATGTTGGTGGTCAACATGATATTTTGGTGGCTTGTAGTATACGATAATTTACCAAATGATACACAGGATTCCCGGGATCTATTTAATAATAATCCAGTTTTATGGGGATTAATTGTTTGGGCTATTATTGCTTTTATTTCAATAATTGCCTTTCCGGACGTTAATTTGCATTTATGGTTTTTAGTGAATCTTTTTGTTTATTCATTGATATTAGCACCATTATTTGGAAGGGTTAATAAAAGCTCAACCGGTTTTCTGGTTCGATTTACAAAAAGAATAATTGGATTTGGCAATGGTTTCGGTTTTCTTTTTATTCTCCCAATCCCTTTGATACTTATTGAATTAATTCTCAAACCAAATTTTATAGGATACACCGGTCACGGATATGAATTCTGGTGGTATCTCATTTTCTTTTTGATTGGCTATGGATCAATTATTGCAAAAGATGAATATTATCAAGTCATCAGAAGGCTAAAATACATCGCAACAGGGCTCGCAATAATTTTTTCAGTTATTTTCTTAAAATTTTATGAATCTCTTGGAGAAAAAGGAGATTATTATGTAAATGGTGGTTGGGCAAATAAGGAAGAATTTTTTCACAACGCGGATACTATTTTGATCAGCGTAATTCACTCTCTTCATGCTTGGTTCTGGTGTGTAGCTATATTTTCATGGGGTGCACAACTACTTAACCGACCGAGTTCCAACTTAACTTATCTAAATCAGGCCGTTTACCCATTTTATATTGTCCACATGTCGTTTGTATTTCTTGGCTTATTTATTATAAGGGACCTTGGGATACCGGACTTTTTAATATTTATAATTGTTACAATTTTCACATTTTTAGGTTGTTGGGGGGTATTTGAATTGGTTAAAAGGAAAAAATGGACACGAAGTTTCTTTGGGATTAAGGAATCAAGTACTATTTGTTCAAGTTGCAATTTTTCAGTACGTGAAAACAACAAATTTTGTACAAGTTGCGGATCAGTAGTGCAAAAAACAATTAATAATGATTCTTTTACCAGAATAAGCAAATTAAATTAAAATAACTAAGAAATAAAATTGAAAGTCAATTCTCTTTAATGAAGAAAGTTCAAGCATCATTTTTCATGATTCTTCAGCCTTTGCATTTGGTAACGTTCCATCCAAACTACGAGGTTCTACTTTAGCACCAATACCCCGTTTCTTTCTATAATAACGAACCAGTTTAATAGATACGTAAGAATAAGCTGCACCTGCAAGTAAATCAACAATATAATGATGATTTAGGTAAACTGCAGCTGTCCAGACAAGAAATGGATAAAATATAATCCAATAAATTTTTCTTCCAATTCTCGATCGGTAATAATAAATCGCATAGTATGCTACAAAGAAAGAAAACGCTGCATGTAGTGAGGGAAGTGCAGCATATGGATTTGCATTAAACTGTCTGTAAAAATCAGTAAATGCAGTTATCCCAAGATAATTATCAACATCTACTAAACCAGCTGCAGAATCTCCCACCCCAGTTAATTGTTCAGGTTGTGCAAATCCATGCTTCTCAACATACCATGGCGGAGCCACAGGATAGAACACAAAGGTAGCCAAAGCTAGATAAACTGTGAGCAGAAATGATTGAGAATATTCTTTGAACATTTCTCGGTCATTTGATTTGTAATAAATTAACACCGCTAAAAGTAGGGGAGCAATTGGATGAACCGTATAAATAAATGCATAGAAGAAGCTTAAGAATTTATTTTGAATGAAATCCTGCTGAGCCCATTCGTTAGGGATTTGTCCACCAAACATCCAGCCAAAAATATATTTTTCAACATCATATACCGGTTTTACATTAATCCAATCTTGATTATCAGCAATACCTCGCATTTGATCATACAAAAGCCAAAGCACAAGAAATGGAGCCCAATCTTTTACAAAACGATTCCCTTTTGTTTCTTCTTTTCTTTTTAAAAAAGCGTAAATCAGGCCGATGACAAGGAAACTGAAAACGGTGAGCTGAGCAATACCAATCATCTTGTAGCTGTGGTGGTGTATTGTGCTTTAAGAATATTTATACCGTGTTTTATTCAAAGCGCTTTACACGACTATTTTATTTCTTCTTGACGGGAAATAATAAATTTGGCTGAACATAATTAAATACACAAAAGTTTGATGTTATCTATGCTCATACAAAATATAGTCACTTTACAACATTATTCTATCAGGAAAAAAGTTCTTTGGTTCATTATAGGTATAATAGGCTCAATACTTAGTCTATTATTATTCGCTCCTATTTCATCAAAGATGACCGACAGGGGATATGACATACTGGATCTAGAATTTGCATGGAATAGTACTAATCTGAACCCTATTCTTATTGCTTGGGATGATATATTAGATGATATTATTTTGTTTATGATTATTGATATGTTCTTCCCAATATTTTATTTTCTTATAATTAGTGGATGGACGTTGATATTATCCTCAGATAATAAAAATCTGAACTATACTGTATTAATTTCATTTTTGGCTTCTTTATTCGATTATATTGAAAATTTATTCACTTTTGATTTGGTAATGAGACCAGATAACTATTTATCAATATCTCCTTTCGTAGTCTCATTATTTGCCTCAATCAAGTTTCTTTTCTTGGTTATAGCGATATTTAAGTAATCTATTTTATACCTTCAAGTTCTTATTAATCAAATACTAACCATTAGATGTTATTTCAATCACATAAAATTGATAAAGATGGCACAGTTTATTTAATTTGAAGCCATTTTATTAACATTCAGTAGAACTAAAATTAAATTCTTCAAAGTTTGAATTTATCTATATGCTCGAGTGGTTATTTGTTTTCTTACTTATTGCTCATGATCTGAAAAACTAACTTTTCTTGTATGTTTAGCTAATACTATACAAACGTCACCGTATCCTCCAGTTGCTACACTGGAATAGTATAATACTTGTCTCCGTAAGGAGAGTATTGCTTCCTTCCACTTGCTTTATTCGAGTAAGCTAACTCCACCAAGATGGGATTTTCATACTTTTTGACCATCGCAAGATCATTCTCGAACATCCATCAAGATTTGATAATCTGACTAGCAGCTCGTAACGACGGATACAGGAACAGAAAATCGCTACTTTCTTTTTTACTGTATATGGACTTCCTTTTCTCTTACGAGATCCAGCCTTCGGTGTATTCTTAAAATCCTTATTGATTTAAGAAATCGACCTAGTCTCACTTTATTCTTACA
>MDVR01000009.1 GCA_001940725.1 Candidatus Heimdallarchaeota archaeon LC_2
AACAGTCATCAAGGTCGCAATAATTCCAATTTGAAATATTCCCCAAACTACATCTGATTCCGAGTTCTCTATTGAGATTAATGGATTAACAATAATACCGAGAATTATCGCAATAATTGGTGGGAAAGTTAGAATTTCGCTAATATTTTCTTTTTTCATTGATATTCCTGAAATTGATAGTCCTACAGTATTTCTTAATATTATTGCAGTCGCCAGAAATATACTAGCCGCACCTAACGCATCTGGTGAAAAAGCAAATATTATTGGATATGGGAAATTTAAACCATTTGAAAACGATGAAGTGCATAATTCTGCAGACGTTGGGGGTTCTTGATTTGACTGTTTTGCAATAATTTTCGGTGTAACTACACCAATAATTGTTACTAATAATGCGCCAATTACCGGAAATAACCAATCAAATCCCTTTAGTTCAATATTGATAATCGAGACAAATATGAGTATTGGTGTAAAGAAATTAATCGTTAATTTTACAAATGAATCTTTATGTTTTCCTAAGGGTGATAAAATCCAAATATATCCTAAAGCTATTCCAAAGTAAATAATCAGTGTATCCTGCATTATTTCAAATATCACTGAGATTTGAGTTGCCAATTAATTTTACTTTATTTTTAATCAGTTTAAAATTTGTGTAATTACGATGAGATTTTAATCTTCTGACTGTAAAAATCAATAGAATGATATCTCTTATAATATCAACTAAATCTAATTGTTTCATTTCCCCATTTCATTACAACCATCATACGTAAGTTTTTTTTATAAGATGACAATTAAATATCAGTGAGACATGTAATCCTAGGTTCTGATACACCGATGGGGGCTTCAATCCTACGAGTACTAGTGTCATTAGGGGATCAAGAAGTAGTTTGTTGCAACCCAGATGGAATTATACCAACAGATGTACCAACAACTAATATTATTACTTTCAATGTTGATATTCGAAAGAAAAATATGCTTTCAGCTGTTCTTAAAAAAGATGATATCGTTTACAATGCTCAATTACTAGATAATGAGGATCTTATTTCTAATAATTTAATTGATCTTCATGTTCAAGGTTTAATTAATCTCTTGAATGTGGGAAATGAAAAAGAAGTTAAGAAAATAATCTCATATTTACCTCAAAAAATCTCCTGGGAGGTTCCATTAGATGCGGATGAGGATACCGTACTAATTCCTTCAACGGAGTATCAAAAATCCTTGCTAACAACTCTATCAGTTGCAGAACACTATATGGAGAATAAATATTATGATATTTTGAATTTAGAAAAAGAACCTTCACAAATTGAAGTGAACGATAAATCTGAGGAAATTGAAGATCTTAGGACTGAAACAACTGAAGATTTTGAAGAACATGTAACTGATGAAAAATTATCAGGAGGCCCTCCCTCACTGGATTCTACAAAAACACCCGAACTGGGGTTACCTAATTTAGGTCCTTCATTAGACCCAAATGGTTCAGAAGATAATGGAATCAATATCGAAATTAATGAAGAAACAAATATTGATGATTCGCCTCTTGACAAAGAAAATAAAGCAATTGAAGAACAGAAATTAAGTTCAAATTCTGAAATTGAAGAAGAACTTCCAATATTAGATACCTCAGTTCCATTGGTAATTGCAAGGATGGCTAGATTTTTTGGGCCTTTTGATGAAGGTTTAACAAAGTCATATTGCAAGGCAATACGATTACAAAGAATAAAAGTAATTGGAAAACTGAAAAAGAAGATATCATGGATTAATCCATTAGATGCAGGAAGGGCAATGACCAAAATTGCTGATGAAAAAGTGTTGCAGAACCAATACAATATTGTTGGTTTTAATGCAACAGTATTGGAATTGCTTGAGGAATTGGGAAAAGTAAATTATTCAAAAACAAAAATTCGTAAGAAATTTTATTTCACTCGTAGTATACTAATAAGAATCAAATCATTGATTGCTAAAATTGGGTTTATTAAAAGTATCAACTATGAAGAAGTTTATGGGCGAAATAAAACCCAAGTATATTCTGATAATAGAGCTTTGAAATCATGGGGATGGAAGCCAAAATATGATTTAGGCAAAACATCAAAGGATTCATTAAATTGGTATGTAAATCACATTCTATAAAATATCCAAAAATTACTCATTACTCAAATAGGTTCAATAGCTTTGCGGCAAATGCGGCTCCACCGAACCCATTATCAATATTCAACACAGTAATACCTGGTGAACAAGATTGCAATGCGCTTTGTAAAGCTGTAATTCCTTTACCTCCGAAACCATAACCAATTGAAGTTGGTATTGATACAACTGGTAATTTTGTTTGAGCACTAATTACAGAAAATAAAGCCCCTTCTTGTCCAGCGACAATAATTATTAATTTTATCATTGAATTATTTTCAATTTTATCTAGAGCCTCTCGATGTCTGTGGATCCCAGCTACACCTACATCTGAAAATGTCTCTGCATCATAGCCGAAATATCTAAGTAGAAATGTAACCTCCGTGACTATGTAATTATCCGAAGTTCCAGCAGAAACAATTGCAATCAAGTTTTCTGAATGTAAATTCTGTTTGTATGACCCAATAATTGCTGTTCTACGATATTTATCAAAAATAATATCATGATTATATTTCGAACAAAATTTGTCAATGAATAATGCTTGATTTTCACTTAATCTAGTTACTGCAACATTATTATTTTTTTCAACAGCTTTTATAATTGATTGAGTTAATTGATCGTTCGTTTTTGGCTCAGCCAACACACATTCAGGAATTCCTGTAATCGATTTTCTATGAGCATCATGATTTACGATATCAGTCATTATTCTCATTCTCCAATAATTGTTTATTTAATAAAGACTCAACTACGATTGGACTCAGACTTAAATCCTCTGAAATTTTTCTTATGTCTTCAAACTCTATCTTTGATCTGTATTTACCTTTTTTAATTGTTATAGTAAATTCTTTATCATCTATTTTTACTGTTTGAGTAATGAATTCACGTGAACCGAGGTGTCGATCAATTGAATTGATTCTAACACCCAATGTACCTGTTAATTTCATGATTAAATTTGCAATCCTTTCTTCATCATTACTTTTACAGATGACCTTTATAGTAAAAGCAGGCCTGCTCTTCTTCATCATAATCGGAAAATAATGAACATCAAGAGCTCCTTCCTTAAGTAATTTTTCTAGAGTATATCCTAAGATTTCTGAGCTAACATCGTCTACATTACTCTCAAGCACTGAAATACTAGAATGTTCATTTACAGTTGTTCCAATACGAATACGTAGAAAATTACCTCTATCATCCCAAGTTTTCCTCCCAAAACCAAGTGCAGAATCATTCCAGATAACTTGGTGTGAATTTTGAAAATGTAGTTTTAAAGACGCAAGAATGGAAATACCTGTCGGGGTAGCCGCTTCACCAGGGCTTGGACCAATGCATGTAACCAATTTTGATTTCTCAATTAATTTTGACGTAACTGGAGTAGGGATAGGTAATATACCATGTGACGTAGATACAGTTCCCTCTCCTAACGCAATTGGTGATATTTGAATGTAATCTAAATTTAATTTATGAATCAAGTAGAAAAATGTAATAATATCAATTAATGTATCTGAGGTTCCTAATTCATGAAGATGGACTTCTTTTTTGTTATGTACTAAAATCTCAGACTCAAGAATTAATTCAAAAGCATAGATTGTTGCTTTTTTAATTTCAGAACTAATTTGTAACTTATCACATAATGTAAGTATATATGACTTGATTTTTTCATATCCCAAATCATATTCATTATCAATATTTAACTGGTATCCTTGGAAATCTTGATAATTCTTGGATTGAAGAGTTAAATTAATAGTTTGATTTAATATATCCGAATAAACACTGGAAATATCACTCAATATTTCATCAGGGTTATTGAAAAGACCAATAGTGGCTGCGATTAACATATCACCAGCACAACCTGCAAGGCTAACATCTATTGCTAACACATTATTTTTTGCCAAACTAATGTTAAATATATTTTACATATATTAAAAGTTAAAGAAGGTTATATCTGTAATTTTCGTTATATACGGGAAATGATATTTGATTTAATATGATTTTGTGTTGTATAATTATAATAATTCAATCAAATCTTCTTAAGTAAAGCTATTAATATCCAAAATAGATTTAAATATTGGTTTGATTAACTTAATAAATATATTAATCAAATAATTTATGGGAGTGAAGTATACATTTGAAAAAAAGAAAATTAACTATCTCAATATTTTTAGTTTCGCTAATCTTAGGAATTTCAGCAACATATCACGTAGTAGCCGATGATTATGGAGAGTATTATGGGAATAACAGAATGACTATGGAAGAAGTTTCGTTAGTCGTTAGAAATAATTCCGAGGTTGCTTCATGGTTAGTTAATCACACACTTGATTCCGAAAATATTTGGGGATGGGATGGTTTCTGGACAGTTCAAATGAGTACATATAATCAAACTGATTTTTTCTATTTGGAAATTATTGTAAATGATCTTACTCAAAAGGTTTTATCTGTTAGCTATTATTTTGACGAATATAGAACATGGGAGCTGGAGAATTTAATTATTGCAAATGCAAGAAATTATCTCTCTCAGCCAGAATTTTTTTCATTATTTGGAGATAATATTCAAAATTTTGATATGTGGATGTTGGGAAATAGTAAAATTCAATTTAATTATTGGGAAATGGAATATCAGATGTATGGTGAACTGGCATTCACTCATTCATTAAATGGAACACTAAATTTTCAGCTCATTGTGATTCAATCAGAAATTTCTTTTGGTAATGCTACATTGAATTTTGACGATGCATTGGCGATTGCAGAAAATACTTACCTTTTTGAAGATTTTAAATCAAATTATAGTTTTTACGGGATTAATACAATGGTCGTTCAATACCTAAACTTCGATACACCATACTCTCATTTTCCACCAGGTTATGTAATCCAAATTGAACAAGGTGCATGGATTGAAGGTGAAATATTGGAATTTGTTGAAGGTACATTTATTGAGAGAACTAATTATGATTTCGGCTTTGAAAGTAGCTATGTTTGGTTTGATAATTACAAGAGGATTAATGCGTTTATCAATGGAAGTGATGGAACTGTCTTACAATTAAAAAAGTATTATTTAGATTCTTACGCACATTTTGCAAATCTCGCTTTGGAAGAACCCGGAGTATCAGAATTAGTAAATGATATGAGAAAGTTCAATGGCAATTTCTATTTGATGTATGAAGATATTTACAGATTAACTATTAATGATGAATTTTCACCAGCAAGGATAATTGTTGAAATGAATGTTACTTCTGGGAAAATATTATTTGTTGATTTATTGGTACCAATTCCCCCAACACGTACTGAATCAGATATTGTAAATATAGCACTCTCAAATTATGAAATTATAGTTTTGATGCAAAATACAATTGATTTTGATTATTCAATATCTTATGATTTTCAAGGAACTTGGCATCTAGAATTTTTTGACAGGATAATGACTGAAGCCTCTGGATCAATAGAAATTGATGATATAAGTGGGGATGTCATTTATTCAAGTGCATGGTACAATGATCCACCTAATTTAGAAATTTCTGACGTGATTCAAATTGCCTTGGAAGCCGATTTAAGAGCATTCAACAGGGATCACCTTAATGCACGAATAAGTATGTTTTTTGATTGGGACCGTAATTGGCAAATTCTTGTTTATGATCCAATCTATGTAGATTCATATATCAAAATAACCGTCGGAGATACCAATCAGGATATAGTATTAATTAAAGATAATACAAATACATTTTCAACGTCAAATGATGTGGACGCTGTGAAAGCCTATATACAAACACTTGATGAATATAAAGAATTTGAAAACTTAGTAGGCGAAAAATATGAATATATCTATTATCTAGACAATTGGAGAGTGTACTTAGAAAATATCGATTCTGAGAATGTAAAGACTGAAATATTCTTTTCTTTGGGTGACTCCTCATTTATCATAACTGATAATTATAGTTATGAATATTGGATGAATAGGAATAATCAACGAATATGGCCCGCCGAGCTCAACGATTTGTTTGAATATCAGTGGGGTTTTGAACGATTGGATAAGATCCCATATACTCTACTTAGTGATGTAATCGTAGAATATACTCCTACTACGCCATTAAGCGATGAATCAACCCAAAGTTTGGAATTACCTGCATTTACAATAAGTTTATCAATTTCAATCTTATTCCTAACAACCTTTATTTCTAAGAAATCAACAATATTAAAATCCTAATTCTAGGTTTATTCAACTATCTGTTCGCATATTACTCAATAATTCCATTCTTTTTTTTTAAATCTGTAATTGCTCTTAATTGCATAATCAATAATATATAATTGCAAGAAAGTAAATGTTCAATGAGTGATTTATCAATTGGTGTGGCTCTAGCTCTTGTTGCTGCAGTCTCTTGGGGGATAAATTCTCATATAATGAAATTTGCAATGGTGGGTGAGAACCCAATGAGAGCCATTGGGATACGTGCACTTTTTACATTTCCACTCCTTATTATTCTTGTATTATTAATAAATGGGATAAAGGGTATAACTATTTATTTTTCAGTTGAGTTAACTCCACTAATTATCTTTACGGCATTATTGATAATTGTAGGTGATGGGTTGTTTTTATTTGGATTAAAGCATCACGATGTTTCTGTTTTGTTACCTATCGCAAGTGTGTATCCATTTTTCACGGTCATGATACTAATTATATCGAATACTGAGGATGTAACCATCTCTACTTTTATTGGGACAATGATTATAATAACTGGTGTCGCTATTGTTACAAGGTATTCTGGAACTGAAGGTGAATTTTCTTTCCATGCTCTTTTATTAGGTCTTGGGGCTGGTTTTTGCTGGGGTACATCCATTTATTATGTTAGGGTCATACTAGAACATGAAAATACTGAGGCATTTGGCTTGACTGGAATAAGGACACTTTACATGGGTTTATTTGGATTTATGATTTATTTTTCATCAAGTGAGCAACGAGAAATACAAAAAAATAGACCTATCTCTGAAAAACGGGCATCTTTAAAATTTCTTGCACTTAGTGGATTGGTGGGGTGGACAATTGGTGCAACTGCATTTTTTGTAGCTGTTCAAAAAATTGGAGCTGCAATTCCAACTCCTATAAGTAGTATAAATCCGATAATTGCAAGTATAATTGGTATCAGTTTTGGTTTAGAACAAATTCAGAAAAAACAATTTATGGGTATAATTGTATCTGTAATTGGAACAATTGTGATTTTAATATCAGTTTCTTGATATATTTTATTTTCTTCTTCTTGGAATTATTTATTTAATTACGAAATATTATTTTTGCAATATTTCTAATTATCTTTTATCTAAGTCAACAAAATCTCTTTTTGTCTCTCCAATATAAATTTGGCGAGGTCTGTGAATCCGTCCACCTGGGGTTTCCATTTGCTCTTTCCATTGGGATATCCAACCTGCAACACGACCCATTGTAAACATAACAGTGAACATATCGGTTGGGATTCCTAGTGCTGCATAAAGAACACCCGAATAGAAATCTACATTGGGATAGAGATTACGTTCTTTGAAGTAGTCATCATTAAGAGCTGCTTGTTCAAGTTCCATTGCAATGTCTAGGAGTGGATCTTTAATACCTAGGCTGGGTAAAAGCGAAATTGCTGATTTCTTTAGGATCTCAGCACGAGGATCGAAAAATTTGTAGACTCGATGTCCGAACCCCATTAATCTGAAACCAGAGGCTTTATCCTTAGCTTTTTCAACCCATTTTGAAACTGGATCTCCACTTTCATGAATTTCTGTAAGCATTTGTAATACTTTTTGATTTGCTAAACCATGTAATGGTCCTGATAATGCACTTACACCAGCGGAGATAGTTGCGAATAGATTTGCCTGGGATGAACCAACCATACGAACAGCTGACGTAGAACAATTTTGTTCATGATCTATATGGAGGATTAAAATTAAATTTAATATTGAAGTTAGATTTTTGTGATTTTCATCCAATTTATATTCCTCTGTTGGGACTGCATACATCATTCTAAGGAAGTCACCAACATAATCCAAACTGTTATCTGGATAAATATACGGTTGTCCAATGCTCTTCTTATATGAAAAGGCTGCAATAGTTTTTGTTTTTGCGATTAATCGAATAATATTAAGATGTACATCTTCATTCAACGACGCATCGGGATAATAAGCCCCCATTGAAGCAATCATTGCTTGCATAACTGACATTGGGTGTGCATTGGGGGGAAAACCTTCGAAGAACTTAAGCATATCTTGATGTAGGAGTGTGTGCTTTGAAATTGTTTCTTCAAAACTCTTCAATTCTTCATTGTTTGGTAATTCACCATATATAACCAAGTAACATACTTCTAAAAATGAACAATTATTTGCCAAATCTTCAATTGGATATCCTCTATAGCGAAGAATTCCTTTCTCACCGTTTATAAACGTAATTTCTGATTTACAGGAACCAGTATTTCCATAGCCTGGATCAAGAGTAATTATCCCAGTAGATCCTCTCAATTTTGCTATATCAATTCCTTTTTCATTCTCGGTTCCTATAATAAGTGGTAATTCAATCTCATTACCGTTATAGATAATTTTTACAGATTCTTTAATTCTTTCCTCTGAGGTTTGACCGGACATATTAGGCAACGCATCATTTTTCATAATAAAAATCTAACAATATAATACTATGCATTTGATGATAATTTTCGTAATTCTGATTTAATAGAACGAAATTATATGAAAAAAGTAGTTAAATGTGAAGTAAATACGGATAATTAAGTAATCGGTATAATTTAAAACAAGCGTTTCCTTATCTTTGATCCACGGGGACGAACTTTCTTTCAGTCTCTCCGATATAAATTTGTCTCGGCCTATGAATTCTAAATTCAGGGTCCCTTCGAGATTCAATGAAATGAGCAATCCAACCAGGGAGCCGCCCCATTGCAAATATAACAGTAAACATATTAGTCGGGATTCCTAATGCCCTGTAAATGATTCCACTATAGAAATCAACGTTTGGATAAAGATTTCTTGACTTGAAATATTCATCTTCTAAAGCTATTTTTTCTAAATTCTTAGCAATTTCAAGTAATGGATCTTCAACATTCAGTGCGCTTAACACATCATCCGCTGATTGCTTAAGAATTTCTGCACGGGGATCCCTACTCTTATAAACTCTATGGCCAAACCCCATAAGTTTGAATCCTGACGTTTTATCTTTGGCAAGGGTCATCGCTTTATCATAATCCCCACCGTCATCATGAATTTGTTGTAACATCCGTATTACAGCAGAATTCGCACCACCATGAAGTTGACCAGATAGAGCACTTATACCTGCAGAAACTGCAGAAAACAAATTTGCTTGAGACGAACCAACCATCCTCACTGTAGATGCAGAACAGTTCTGTTCATGATCAGCATGAAGAATGAGTAGTTTATTCATTGCGGTAACAACAACTGGATTAACCTTATAATCCTCAGTTGGTACTGCATTCATCATATACAGGAAATTGGATACATAATCTAAATCGTTTCTGGGATACATGAAGGGTTGACCAATGCTTTTCTTATAACTGAATGCAGCTATTGTTGGTAATTTTGCAATTAGTCGAATTATATTGCTATGTACATCATTTTCAAAGTCAGTAGTAGGATAATATCCCCCCAGTGAAGAAACCATAGTCGAGAGTACAATCATTGGATGAGCACTAGAATGAAACCCATCAAAAAAGTGTCTCATTTCTTCATGTAACAGAGTTCTCCTTGTTATCTTGTTAGTAAAATCATCTAGTTCTTCTTTATTAGGAAGATCCCCGTAGACAATCAAATAACAAATTTCTAAAAAGCTAGCATTATTTGCTAAGGAGTCAATGTTATAACCTCGGTATCGTAAAATACCTTCTTCACCATTAATAAATGTGATTCCACTACTACAACTTCCAGTATTCGCATACCCCGGATCATAACTTACGATACCAGTTTGAGCTCTGAGTTTAACAAAATTAATTCCTAATTCTCCTTCAGATCCTTTTACTAAAGGAAATTCATAATCATTACCATTTACATGAATCTTTGCTTTGTTATTTGTGTCACTCACTACACATATGTCCCATATTTTATGATATAACGATATGCTTAGTTTAACAGAAGTGTTTCACACAATTAATTTAATAATTGGCAATCTAATGATCTCTTTAGTTAATATTATATTGATTTAGGGTTATTAGTTTGATATAAAGTAAAATAAATTATTGTTTTCCAGTCATTGAGCTCAACAATGTTCTAGATTGTACAATTGGAATACATTGTTGAAAAATATCATCAGGTGTAATTCCATCAGAAGTTGCCTCAATAATTCCAGTAAAATTAGTTATCTGATCGTTAAAAGTTACATCAAATTCTCTAACAAAATATCTTAAAGCTCTTTTAAGAATAAAAGAAGGACGATCAGTTTGAATGATTGCACTTAATTCTCCGACTTGTTCAAATAGAATATAACCGTCATTATATTCAAATTTTTTAATGCTGAAATCATCTTTTTTACCAACAAGCTCTGAAATTATAAGTCCTATTGATGTTAAACTTGGTCCAACAAGAAAATCAGTGGTATCCAGATCTTCCTTCAATTCTGCAGCATATAATAAAGTACCATTAGAAGAAACTAATTGTAAGAATTGTATTCTACAAGGTGCTAAATAAACAAAATTTGGATATTTAATATAGTAGTATGCCAAAATTAGAAAAGTTGGGATTGAGGTTAGAAAGGCATCTGCCGTTACTGATTCAGTTATGTGTTCTAGAATTTCCATAAACGAGGTAACAAAATATAACAGTACAGCCGCCTGAATAATAATGAGATTTCGTTTAAATTGTTGCTCTTCGGTAACCCGATATTGTGAATAAAACGAATATAGTATTGATCCAACTGCAATTAGTTGAATCAGGTCAAAAACTAATGAATCTATTGCTGTATGTCTGAAAAATGGAAATAGATCATCTGTAAAAATGACATTTCCGGTCATTACAAAATAATACGATAAGAAGTAATATATTCCTGCTAGAAAACTCATGAAGAATAATCTAAGAGGATGCAGTCTATCTCCTAAGAACTGTTCCGCGAACACATATAAAATGAGTAATATAATAATATGAATAAATCGAACTGGATCTGCAGCAATGGATAAATCGAGATCAGGTTGACTCTGATTTATTTCATTTATTTTGGAAAAGATAAACCAATCATTATGAAATAATATTTTGAGTATTTGCATTATTCCTAAAACAGCGGTTGATCCGAAAATTGCCATTGGCCAATCTAGGGCACGAATTCTTTCTTCTTTCCTTTTTTTGTAAAGAATAAGAAATATTGCAGATGTAAGAATAAGCAGAATTACTGCAGGTAATATACCTCCCAGATTGGATTCGTGTGTCATATATTTGTCAGAAAATCCTCTTAATTTAAATACTTATCCGGTTATAATTTTACTACAATTCATAATTAAGACATTTTTTCTATAAAATAAAATTTTCATATCCAAAAATGAATCGATTCAGCTAAAAACACTATATTCAATTTGATGTAGTGGACGAGTTTAATATTTATGGAAATGATTTTTCTAAAGTTTATCATCGTTTTTGGTATGATTTCATTGATAAAATTGGATTGAAAATTAGTAATATTCATCAGATATATAATAATTCTCCTATAAATAAAATGAAAGTATTGGATCTTTTCTGTGGCACTGGGCGTCTTATTAAAATTTTATCAAATCAAGGATATCATGTAACTGGGCTTGATAAATCTGCAAATATGTTAGAAGTCGCGAGAAAAAATTTGGAAACTGAGATAAAAGAGAACAGGATAACATTAATCAAGGATTTAGCAGAAGAATTTAATTTGAATACTAATTTTGAATTAATAGTCTCAACTTTCGATTCTATTAATCATTTGGATAATTTAGAACTCGTTAGATCATGTTTTTCAAGTGTATATCAACATTTGACAGAATCTGGTGTCTTTATATTTGATATGAATACGAAAGATGAGCTAAAGAAATGGAATTTTATTGATTTAGAGGAATCAGATGATAAATCAATTATTTTTATTATGCATGGAAAATACGTAATTGGTGAGGATAAGGCTTATACTAGAGTTACAGGTTTTATTGATGATAATCATGATGGGTCTTACAAGAGATTCGATGAAATAATGTATAATAGTTTATTTAATGTCTCAGATATTTTAAAAATAATAAGTGATGTAGGTTTCTCTGAATGTATTCTGTATTCAGAAGATCTGGAAAATATAATCGAAAAGGAGATAGTTCACAAAGATAGAGTGTTTATTGTCGCTATTAAAAACAAAAAATTTACCCGCATGGGTTAATGATTAATCAAAATTGAATATTGCCTTAATGAATTAAGGATCAAGAGAATATACTAAGTCTATGCTAATTCAAATATCATGGTAATATTGTTTACAACATGCTATCTGATCAATAGAAACAAGCTAGATATGATCCTACAATATTGTCATAGAGCTGTATCCAATGTCCAAACCGATTCAATGATCGGTCAAATGTTAGGATCGGAGCGGATAAATCATCGAAATTCATTTCTTACAAAGAAACCCGAAAAAAATAGAGTGTATTAATTTCAATATTTCAATTAGTTCTCATCCATAATATTAAGCAATTCAACTTTAAGTTCATTTAATATTCTTTCAATTTTATCCATGGTTCCAACTGGAATGATTTCATACTCAGTTATATCAGTTTCAATAAAATAATCAATTAAACTTGAAACGATGTCGTTAGTAGCGGTATCTTCACTTTTTATTCCTCTCAATAAAAGATCAATTATGTGTATTACCTCATCCTTACTATGTAAACTATCACTATCAACTTCCTCTGGAGAATAATGCCATTCATCATCTATTTTAAGTTGCAATTGGTATTGACCGTCTTCTTGTTCTTCACATTCAAAATTACTAACTACTTTTTCAAGATCTTCGGATAATGCTACAAATTTGTTAACTTCTGGTAGAGGATATTTTTCTAAATATCCCTCACATTCTTCTTTTGGACCCTTAACGACATCATCAGGGACAATAACACTCTCTATATTGTACAATCCATCAATTATTTTAATAACTTCATACATTTTCTCACTTTTGTTACTTGCAAAATAACTCCGTAATTCGGTTTCAGTTTCCTCAGTAATATTATTGATGAATTATTTATTTTTAATTAATTAATTCCAAAATTGGAAAAAATAATATTACATTGTTTTGAATTAGTTTAACTGAATTAAAAATATTTAAATTAAATTATTTTAAGATTTATTTGTTAATTTTGTCTAAGTCATTGGATAATGGATCGTCTGATATTAATGAAAAATCGGATAAAAAGGGTCAGAAAGCATTAGATTTAAAATTAGACGATATAATCGATCTTACTGTAGTTGAATTGTATATTCTAAATTTTCTTGTTAGAATCGGAGGGTCAGCAGTTAGATTTGCAGTATTCAATGAATTAAATGCCAAACTAACCAAAAATAAAGTTTCACGATCAAGTTTTTACCATTCCCTAACAAAATTAAAAAATAAAGGATTTGTATTTATAGAAACTAATCCAATGGGTAAGGGTTCATTAGTTAAGGCGTTACCCCTTGCTAGAGCTGCAGTCAAACAAAGTAATATATTTTCAATTTGGAGTAATATTGATTTATCACAAATTGCATTAAATATTTCAAAACAGCTTATTTTTGATATGGACAAAAAACAGTCTCAAATTTTTCTGAGCTTTGATGAGACCCCAAATTTGGACACAATTTCTGTTATAACTTCATTAAGTAATTTGACAAATATTTTAGTTGATGATGAAATTATTGAATCATATCGTTCAAGATTACTAGAAACTCCCTTTTCAAAATTCGAAAATAATGTCATAAAAGAACCAAATGATTATTTTGATAGAGGAATTATTTCTAATTATTTTCCATCCTCCCAAATTTATGGTGTGCCAGCTGATCATTTACTAAAAGAAATGATACGCGTGATAAAACCAGGAGGAGAAATGATTGTCATTTGTTTTAATGAACTACCAGCAACAAATAATATAATCTTGGATTCGATCATGAGTGATCTTTTTAACGAAATTGTTTTCCATCCAGCGAATCCAACAAATATTAAGAAGGAATTTGAAAGTTTAAATCTTAAAATTATAAATGAATCTAATTTTAAGGGATATTTTATAATTGTTGGTAAAAAGAAATAACATAGTTCCAAATTTGGAACTAATAGTTTTTATTTCGGGAATACGTATTCATATACAGGAGCAATAACTCCTGAACATATGGTTGTGAAATCGTGAAACTTCGTAACAAAATATTAGTAATTAGCTCAATAGCCTTTGCTATAGCATATTCTATGATGATATACACAGTACAAGCCTTAGGACTATCTCAAGGTGATGATAATTCAGGAGGTTTTTCACCAGAAGCAGGTAAATTTATTGGAGCCGGTCTTGCAGTAGGATTAGCAGGATTTGGATCTTCTATAGGTATGGGTTCTGCCGCTTCTGCGGCAATTGGAGCAATCTCCGAAGATGAAAAAATGTTTGGAACCGCGTTGATATTTGTAGTATTAATTGAAGCAGTTGCAATATATGGCTTACTAGTAGCCCTTCTTCTAATATTTGCTGTTTAGTTAAAAATTCATTGAGTTCAAATTAATTTAGTAAACAATGTCTAATCATTCCATAATGATTAATTGATCTTCTTCTTTTGTTTTTTACAAATCCCAACTTTTTATAGAATTTTCTTAATTTACGTTTACTTGAACCAAAACTACCTGAAGGAGATAATTCAATTGGCATTTGATGGAACTCTGCATATGCAATTATTAATTCCATAACTTCCCTACCGATACCTTTACCTCTCTTATCATCTTGAACATGAATTAATTCTAATTGAATTCGATTAGAAAAATTATTCATTACTAAAGTAACTGGATAAAGTACTTCTAATGAACTTTTAAATCCTTCAAGTGACACAGATTGCACAATAATATATAGAACTCACATATAATTAAACAATCTAGAATGTTTGTCCTTGCATCGACATATTGACTTCGATGAGTAATTCATTATTATTTCCAATATTTTATTGTTATTGCCTATAATTATGAATGCTACTTGCTATTTTCTGCAGATATCAAAACATTCTTTCAATCATATAATTTGCAAATTCCTTCAAAAGCTCATTAGAAAAATTATTCATTACTAAAGTAACTGGATAAAGTACTTCTAATGAACTTTTAAATCCTTCAAGTGACACAGATTGCACAATAATATATAGAACTCACATATAATTAAACAATCTAGAATGTTTGTCCTTGCATCGACATATTGACTTCGATGAGTAATTCATTATTATTTCCAATATTTTATTGTTATTGCCTATAATTATGAATGCTACTTGCTATTTTCTGCAGATATCAAAACATTCTTTCAATCATATAATTTGCAAATTCCTTCAAAAGCTCATTAGAAAAATTATTCATTACTAAAGTAACTGGATAAAGTACTTCTAATGAACTTTTAAATCCTTCAAGTGACACAGATTGCACAATAATATATAGAACTCACATATAATTAAACAATCTAGAATGTTTGTCCTTGCATCGACATATTGACTTCGATGAGTAATTCATTATTATTTCCAATATTTTATTGTTATTGCCTATAATTATGAATGCTACTTGCTATTTTCTGCAGATATCAAAACATTCTTTCAATCATATAATTTGCAAATTCCTTCAAAAGCTCTGTTTGCTTATTTTGAGGTAATTGTTTTGTTAAATCAACGGCTTTAGTGGCCATTTGTTTTGCTAGTTTCTGTGCATATTTAATAGAACCAATATCTGACAATACATTGACACAATTACTAATTTCTGCTTCTGTTACATTTTTATCGCCCAAAGTTTGTAAAAGTATTTCTTTTTGATGATCATTTGCATTCTTAATCCCATGTATTGCAATTAAAGTTCTTTTTCCAGCTTTAATATCAGATCCTACCGGTTTACCAATTTTATTTGATTCCCCAACAATTCCAATCAGATCATCTTGGATCTGAAAAGCAGTTCCAGCTAATTTGGCATACTCTCTAATTACATCAATTACTTCGTCTTCCATTTTATTTAATGCTATTCTTGCTCCAGTTACACATGCAAATTCGAATAACACTCCAGTTTTTAGATATTGCATGTGAGTTATTTGAGCTTCGTCGAGTTCGATAAAAGGTACATTTTCAAATGAAATATCTAACATTTGACCCTCACATAATTTAGTGTATATTTGCCCTAATTCTTTGGTGAAACCGTATTTCAACTCGGGGGTTATATTTTCTACATCGCCCACAATTGAAAATGCAACTCCAAATAATACATCTCCTGCAAGTATGGCCACCGTTGGATTCCATTTTTTCCAAACTGCTTCAACCCCTCTTCTTAAATCATCCTGATCCATGTAATCATCATGTAATAAACTAGAAACATGAAGTGATTCAATCGCCGCTGATGGTGCAATTGCCATGGCTTCATCCCCATTTAGCGCGCCACAAACTAACTGTAACATCGCAGGACGAAAACCTTTACCACCACTGTTCAAGTAATGTAGTGAAGCTTTTCTTAATGGATCTTCAGGAAAAATATTTTTATGACAAAATTGAATTAAATAATCAACTGCTTTTTGACCACGGGCTTCAATTTCCTCTGTGAGGCTCATATACAACCAATAATAATCTTAAAATAAAAAGTATCTATAATATTCATTTAATTTCGTGTCACATTAAATATAAAATAATCGCATTTATTTTTATTCTTCATTTTCTTCATTATTTTTGTTAACATTTGGTTTAGGAACTGATGGAATTCCTGGAACTGCAGACCTTGGTGTTTCTTCTAATTTATTCTCTTCTTCATTTTCTTTGTCTTCCTCTTCAACTTTTTTTGTTTGAGATATTTCTGTAATTGGAGATTTATCGACATTGATTTCCTTTGATTCATCGTTCAAACTCGTTTTTGTCTGATCGATATTTGGCACTGGAATTGTATTTCCAGATGCGTAATTAGAATTCGGTGGGTCAATTTTTTCATATACATCATTAGATGTTGTTTCAACATTATTTTCGTCCTTATTTTCATGTAGTTCATCTAAAGATACTGTCGGAACTATAGGGGTTGCATTCATGGATTCAGATTCTATTGATTCTTGATCTTGTAAAATTTCAGGAGGTTGTAGAGGTTCAACTTCATCTGATACAAATTCTTTTGTTTTGATTTCAGATAGGATAGTCTCATCTTCATTGAGAAAATCCTCTTCGGATTCAGAAAGTAATTCAGTAAAACTATAATGTGCTTTGATGGCAATTTTATTAAAGAATGGGCTTAATTCTTCGACTGGAATTACACCACCTGATTCATTAATCACTTCTGCAAATAAGTCTGTGACAGTATCTACTTCTTTTGCGATAACAACAGATGTATTGGGTGAGACGTTTTTCACAAAATAAATAAATAAGTATTTCAGCTGTTCTCTTACAAAAATCGTGGTTCCACCTAACTCTAAACCATCGATCTTTTCTTTTTCAGTAAACATTTCACCACCAACGTTTTTCAAAGATTCAATTAGCCCACTTATCATTTCCTTATCAAACTCTACTTCTTCCCAAAATCGATCATAGATTTGACGCATTTCCATTGTAATAATTAATCCATGTAACAGGGGTTGTTCTTCTTGATCAAATGATTCCAAATTCTCACGTAGTTTCATTTTTGCAATTGTAAAACTATCGCGAGAATTTTCTAATTCATCAAAACTAGTTGATTTATCTGCAAGAGTTCTTGATCTAATAATCCCCTTAAGTACAAAGTTCATAATCTCTGAAGGATTATCATCAGAAGATATTACAAATTCCATTGTACCATTATTAATTGTTGAGATTAACGTTTCTGAAGCATATTCATTGGATTCCAAAATAATGACACTTATTAGAGGTTTCATTTCTTTTGCGAAATCTGCAAAATCATCTGGAGATCTTCCCCTAGTGAGATTTGTATCAATTAAAACTACGTCACAATTTTTATTTCTTATCAGTGATATGGCTTCTTCTTCATCAATGGTTGATACGAGTTGAAAATCCAAATTTCTAGTGTCAAAATCTGTTTCAGCCGAATTTAATTTAACTAATTCTTGGATCAGATATTTTTGTTGAAATTCGTTATTTCCATAGAGAAGTACAATAGATTCAGGCATTGCAAAAATATTTTCTATTTCTTCAGTTACCTCGATTCCTTCCTCATCTTGCAAGTCAAAATTGGTGGCTAAGATCGAAAGTTGATCCTCTTGTTCTTCTGATAAGAATCCTGATTCTAATGTATCACCGTACTTTTCAACAATTTGTGATACAAATTTCGATATCCTTTCCTCAGCCACTTCAAAATTATGTTTTGTTAAGTTTTTAACTAAAAATGATATTTGAATATTTTTATGGAATCTAAATACAACCGAAATACCTCCGAAATTTATCTCACGAAGAGATTCTTGTTTATTAAAGAGATCATCCCCTAATGCTGTAATAGATGACAGATATCCTGCTAAAAGGTACTCATCTTGTGAAAGTGTATCTTCAAACCATTGTGTAAATTTAGGCACTGTATTACTAACTATCATCAAGCCCACAAAATTTATTGGAGCTCCTTCTTCAAATGTTAACGATGGATCCAAAAGTAAAAAACTAGCTTTACTTAATTTTGGTGGTTCCTGAACGAATGATGTAACCATCTTGTCAATAGAATATCTGGCTTCTTGTTCACTAATTACATTCATAACCGATTTTGTTGAGTATGGGGTCTCAAGAAACCCTGTAATCAGACCTAAATTGTTAATATCTGATAGATGTTTGGATCTTATTCTGGGGGATATAATAACAATACGTACATGAGGATTTGTTGTTCTCAACGAATTAGAAATGGATATTGGATTTATTCTATCATCCTCCAAATCAATAAAAACAATCATGATTTCTTTTTCCATTAAATATAATGTAGCATCTTCTGGACCTCCTGCATGAATTAACTCATAACCTAATTCTTGAGGAAAGTGATCTAATAATTGTTTATGATTTGCATATCTCCCTATATGCAAAAAGTACTGAACTTCTTGTTTATAGTCATCGACATCGAATAGAGAATCGATAGAAGGAATATCGTCATCCACGCTTGAAAATTTAAATACTCTTATTTATAGGTTTCTTATATAAATTTTGAATTTTATAATATCAATTTGTCTTTTACTTCTTTTGGAAGGAATCGATTATCCAAATAAATTAAATATACGGTATTAATTCTGTATCTCCATTTGAAATTTCTCGAGCTATATAATCTGCTACATAAACCAATGTCCAAGCAACAACACCAACCCAAACAGCTCTTTCATAGGTTGCGGAATCCATTAATATTATTTTAATTGCATAACATGAAATAACGAAGGATAAAATAGTTACAATATTACCAATTCCAACTTGTGTACTCGAGTCAAGTTCACCTACTGCTGCAGAAACACCAATTATTATGGCAAAAATAACTACTGCAGTAATTATTGCCGTTAAATAGTAGCTACTTGATAATTTAACGGGTTTATTTCCAAAGAGTTTGTCCCCAATAAATAGAAATAATGCTAAGAGTAAAACTCCAATGACTAATATCAAAATTTGTTCTAAATCGGCCATAAATGAAGTTTCAATAATAGTTACATAAAGTTTTACAGAAGGATTTGCTTAATCTTCATCTTTTTCATTTGCAGATTCAGTTTTTTTGGTTCCTATTTTCGACACAAATTTCATAATACCTTTATTTATTTTTGATGGATCTAATATATTTTGCAGTTTTTCCCCTAGATGGCTCGTAGATTCAGCTATTGTTTTTCCTATTTCTAATTTTAGATTTTCTATTTCTTTTGATAGTTTTTCTTTATCCTCTGTTAATTTTGATTTTGGTTCAGGTGGAAGTTTTCCATGATGAGGTTCACCTATCTCTCTTAAATCAGATGATAAATTGGATAAATCACCTAAATCTATCATAGTAGCTTTGGAGATATTAGAAATTGATTTTAAACTTTCTGCAATACCTCTTGGGAGAAACGAACTTGCAATCTCTTCTGCTGATGATAACTCATCAATTTTTTGACTAATAGTATTATCCAGAGCGGGATTTTTCTCAAGTCCAATTTCTTGTTTCTGTTCTAATAACTCCTCCAGATCATTTAAATCCCGAGTAATTTCATCTGTATAACGTTGTCCTACCTCGTTTCTAAAAATTGAGGCTTTCTCTGCATCCAATGTTACCATAATTGGATCCAACATCATTAATTGTCTTCTTGAATCTTCTTTAATCCAACTACTGAAGCGTTCCATCTGTAGTTGTTGTGTTTCTCTATGTTTTTGTTCCATCTCATATCCTCTTTTCAAAGAAGCTGCTTCTCTTCTTCTTGACCTCTGTTCAACCCAGAGGATCATAATTGCAACTGCAATTTCAATTGCAAGAGTAAAATAATTTGGGATATCAAAGACCATTGTCCCTAAATTCTCATAAGTACTTTCAATATTTTCCTTATCGAGTGTAATAATTAACTTACAAATAAAAATAAATAACTATTAATTAGGTGATCCGTTTATCTTTGTTCTTTGAATAGTTTACTGACATCTCTTGCTTGTCTTGGTCTTTTTTCTACAAGTGATTTATCTTTTAACTGGTCATACACATCTTCATAAATTGGTTTTCTAGTTTGATAAAAAATTCCATATGGGATTTTATCACCCCACTGATCCGCTAAACGAATTGCTTCTTCATAATTACTTGTATCATGGTCAGTGTCTTGAAGATCATATAATCTAGGTTCAAAATAGTCAGGGGTATTGATTCTATTGAATGTTATGCAAAATTGTAACACTTCGACAACAGCAATCCCTTTATGTTTTATTGCAGCTTCGATCATTTTCTGTAAATGCTCTTTCTTAGCGGAACTTGTACGGGCTACAAAAGTTGCTTTTGCAGCTAAAGCCAAAGATGGTGTACGTAGTGGCTGATCGACATTCCCGCCTGGTGAAGTTTTGGTTTTATAACCAATGTCTGATGTCGGAGACGTTTGTCCAGTAGTTAATCCGTAAACATGATTATTTGGCAATATAAGTGTAAGATTAACATTCCGACGGCAAGTATGAATAAAATGATTTCCACCGATTCCAAGCATATCTCCGTCCCCACCAAATGCAATCACATTTAACTTATGATTCGCAACTTTTATTCCTGTAGCGATCGGAAGGGCTCTACCATGTATTCCGTGAAACCCGTATACATCAATTGCAGACATCATTTTGCTAGAACACCCAATCCCCGGTACAAGTATAGTTTGAGAGGGTTCAATCTGCATTTCGAAGAGTGCATTTTTTAAAGATGATAAAATTGCGAAATCACCACAACCTGGACACCACAAAGGGTGGTATGATTTGTTAGTATAGCCCTTCTTGTCGTACTTTAGCTGAATTAAGTTATCCGAGGAGACCATCAATAATTACCTTTTTCTATATCCCTTCAACACTCAAAGTATTTATACTAAATTATCGGTAACATGGACTTTTTTATTTCCAAATTTAAAAATGGACAAAGGTTCAGAGTTACAAATTTTACAACTGTGCAGATGCATATTTTGTATTTAAAATTATATTTTGATTGTTTTCATTTAAATTGTTTCTAAAATATCAACAATTTCCTTGAATCCCTTTTTCCTTGCATGAGTTATTGGTAATACTCCATCACTGTCTCCAATATTAGAATTCGCACCATGTTTTAAAAGTAATTTAATTATTTGCTGATGTGATATTGCACCATTCCCTAGAATGATAGCCTCAAGTAAAGCAGTCAATCCTAAATTGTTAACCGAATTTACATCAACATTCGTATTTTCTAATAATTTTTTTACTGTATTGACAAACCCCTTTTCACATGCGGGTATCAATGCATTTCCACCGTATCCATTTAAGATATTAACATCAGGTTTTTGTGGAATAAGAATGTCTAATATATCATCGAGTCCATTGGCACCAGCGTATAAGAACGGTGTATTATCAATAGTTCCATCAGGTTTTTTTATGAAATCAATTTCAGCACCTTCTTGAACTAACCATCTTACCATCTCTACATTGTTCAGTTCAGTTGCAATTAAAATTGAAGTTTTAAAATTTTTATCAGTACTGTTAATATTCGCACCTAGATCAAAATAATATTTTACTTTAGTAAGATCTGAATTTTTTGCAGCTGATAAAAACTGTCTCTCAATGTCAGAAATATTCATTTTCACTATCAAAGATTAATAGTGAATTATAAGAAATCTTTCGGGATATTTTCTCAATAAATACCACTTTTGCCGTAATTTTTTCATATCTTATGTTGTTAGAATTAAATGTGATAAATAATTTATGAGCACCATGAACAAAATCGATTTAAAATTACTTGAGTTACTCAAAGAAAACAGCAAGTTACCATTAAAAAGTCTGGAAGAGGAATTAGAGATACGGAGTAGTACAATTCATTCTCGAATTAAGAAATTGGAACAAAAGGAAGTAATAAAAAATTATACTTTGAATATTGACAATAAAAAAATTGGATACCCCTTGGTAGGATTTGTTATGTTAACATTTGATCAAACTCAAACCGACAAGGATCAGGCAGAAATTGCACAAAACATTGCGTCATTAGAAAGAACGGAAGAAGTTCATTTAATAGCTGGAGAATTTGATATTTTGGTAAAAGTAAGAGCTAGTGATATTGAAGATTTAGGAGAATTCGTTACTAAAGATCTTAAAGATATTAATGGTATTGGGCATTCTAGAACCCACGTGTCCCTAAAAATCGTTAAAGAAAGTTGTGACCCACCATTTCTTATATCTAAAATTGCTAGAGAATCAGAAAAATAACAATCAAGTAACAAATAATTAAAAATTAATTAATTAGGTTTACCACCTGGAAATTCACCAAATAGTCCATTTTCACCTGGAACATCAAACAAAAGTGTTACTCCTTGAACTGCTACTAATATTGCTAAGATTAATATTACTAATCCCCATGATAAAATAAATAACATTATGTCCATTGTAGCTTCTTGAATAAACGAAATGGTGAATACGACTATCAGGATTAATATTATTATTACTATTAAGAATTTGAGATCAAGGTCTCCAACAAAGGAATCATCATTGTTTCGCTTATCAAGGACCCACCAAACAAGAGCTAGTGCTACAACAGCTGTTAAAGCAAATGCGATTGGCAGCTTCTTAAATGCTTTTGCTAGTAATGAAAGACTAAATAAAACAGAAAATAGAATTGTGTATTTGGATACTACTTCCTCATTATAAATTGAGAGGATAATCACACCAAATAACACTAATCCACCTATTATTCCAAGGAATTCTAAGATATCACTTTCTTCCTCATCTTCTTTCATGATTCGATCAAATGCTAAAATTAGTCCAAGAATACCAACTAAAACCAAAAAAATTTCATATTGGTCAGTAACAGACTCTAAAAAAGTATCAGCCATATATCAAAGATTATTAATGTTATTTATTAGATTTGTCTGCCTCATTATCTAATACGGTAAAATATGATTAGTATTTTTTTCAAATCAAGAAATAACAAATTAACAACAAAATTCTAATTATTATAATTATCACATAATAAATCATGTTAACTCTTGATATCAATAAAGAGTTGATTGATGTTTTGGTTTAACAATCCTACGTTTTCTTTTTAATTCTACGATTTAATCTTAAATTTCAAATTTTAAATTTGATCATCCTAAAAAAGTACATAAACATAATCATTCATTTCAATCTAAGATTAAAAATGGCTGATGTCGCAGAGCTTCTTGAGCTAGCTCAAGATGGAAATAAGAAAACAAGACAAAATGCAGTAAAAGATCTCGGAAAACTAGATGCACAATATGAATCTGTTATGAGTCTTTTGCAAGATTTATCTGCTAATGATTCAGAAAAAGGAGTTCGTAAAGAAGCGGACAAATCATTAAAATCTCTATCAGGTAAACCTGTTGAGGGTGCAACACTGTCTAAGGAAGTAGAAATTGATGATTCTGCTGATGAATATTCACTTAAGGAAGGTGAATATGATGTTGATTCGAGCATGGATAAAAGATTGGAAGATCAAGCTGAAATGGCTGCTGAAGGGAAAGGCCTGATGGTAGTCCTTAAAGAACAAAGCTTTGTCTCAATGAATTATCAAGGTGAAGTCCTTAGTACTAAGCAATCCAAGGGATTAATTTCTGTAGTTAATACAGGTACCAATGATCGTATTACTGGTGTTGATTTAATATTAGAGAATATTAGTGATATTAAATCCGAAAGTGCACTTGCTGAGAAAACAAATATTGGGCTATTAAAACCTGGTATGGATAATGCATGGAATTTTGATTACGAGTTTGAGAAACCTGTTACCACTATTAAAGTTGAACAATCCTATGTAGATGGCGAAGGTACGTCTCCTAATTTTGCAGGTGGAGAAGAAACAAACTTTGAAGCAAAAATTGAAATTACAAATACAACTGATAGCACAATTTACAATGTGAAAGCTGTCAAATCCCTAAATGAACTTGCTTCTTTAAGTGGATCTGATTCTACAAAAGGAAGTATTAATGCAAGTTCAGAAAATGTAGAATTTAATATTGATGAACTAGAAGTTGGAGAATCAGCAACCTTAACATTAAATCTTGCAGCAAGTCTTCCTGAAGATGTTCCCGCTTATAAAGCAGGAAAATTAAAATTATTTTATGAAAACAGAGACGCTCTTTCATCGGGAATCAAGTTTGGCTCAGTCGATGGAGTATCCACAATCAAACAACGAGTTAAAAGGAAACAAAGGGAAACAGAACCGGGTTTCTATGATTGTCAAATCGTTTTCCAAAATCTATCTGAATTTGTTTATGATTTGAATAAATTCGAAGTTTTTGCTGGAGATATTGAATCATCTGAATTAGTCTTATCTTGGGATGGAACTTCAGTAAGTGAAGATGAACGCGAAATTGTTCCAGGTGAATCTGTAGATTATAAATTTGTATTCGAATTTGCCGAAGGAGTACCATCTTTCGGTGAGCATGTCGAATTCTCAGTTCAACATGAATTAAAACAAGTCTCAATTACTGAAATAGTACTTCCCTCAGAGGAATTAAAATTTATGGCTCTTGGAATCAGCAAAAGCTTCATGATTGAAGGATCAAAAGTCAATAAATTTGAAATACCTTCATATGTTGAAACCGAAATCCCAACATTGCTAACTGTCAAAGGTATAGGATCTTATCCTCTTGAAGGTATATCCGTAATGGATGAAATCGCACCTGGTTTTATGGCACCCACAGAAGATCAAGTAGTGGTTTCAAGGGGTGAGGAGGATCTATCCTCCTCAGACTATAATCTTTCAATATCTGATAGTGAATTAAGAATTGATCTCGAACATCTTGAAGATACGCCTGCTGGTGGTTTGAAAGAAGGAGATGAATTTGTAATTAAATATGTACAAGTTGCAAATAAACTGGAAGCCTTGGAAGAAAATATTGTTACGAAAAGTGAAGCTGAAGGTTTTATTTATTCGGCTCCCGATGCTAAAGTAAGAGCAATAGCTGAAGATGACCTTGAGCTTGTTGTATTGCATGAGCGAGATGATCTTGATATAGGTAAAGTTGTTGAATCTATAGATCACGATGGCGCAGATGGATACAGAATTCGTTTAGAAGCAGAAAACTTTGGTAGTTCCACTGTATCAGTATTTCTTGAAGATTTAGTTCCAAATGGTTTCAGATTTGTAGAAGAGAGTTTAGAAACTCAACCGGAAGCTGAACGAATGGATCCAAAATCTCATGGTGATGGAACAATTTATGGTTTGAAATTCAATGATGTCGCTCCTGACAGCAATGTTTCGGCTAGTTTCATTGTAATGGAAGAAGATAGTACTGCAGATCCTCGTAAATTACAAGCAGTTTTTAGAGGTTAATCTGTTTAGTAATATTCAATATTAACTTCGATTTTTTGTGTTCCCGAAATAAAATGAATAGTTTGAACGAACAACCTGTAGATGATAATTCATTAGTGGATACTGAATTAATGGACACTAAAATTAATGAAATTTTTCAACCCGATATTGAAGAAGGAGAATTAATATTTCCAATATATAGTCTTTATCGAAACAATAATAGAGAACTTGAAATTCTTCGCTACGCACCAGGTGATCTAATCACTGTAATTTTAAAGAATACTGGTACATCAAAAAGTACATCAATCGAAATGTTTGATTCAAGAGACCAATCTAGATATAAGGGTGTTTCTGGTGGAAATGATCATGAATGGACTACTAGAATTCAAATGACGACAGTCCTTGGAAATTGGCGATTTACAGCTCAAGGTCCCTTTATAGATGAAAATAATCTATTCTCAATTGATATTCCGTTTGAGATTGTCAAATTTATTCCAGAGGAAATTGTTAAAGAAGTTGAAATTAAGGAAATCGATAATTTCGCAGCTTTAATACAATATGCAATCGACGAGAAAATCAATATTCCAGTAGTTGAAATTAAAGGAGTAGGACCTAGTTATGGTCAAAAAATGAATGATGCTGAAGTTCATTACTTCCATCATCTTCTCCAAATCGATGTGGAAACGTTGTCTGATAACATTTCCATCAGTTCTATGAAAATAGAAATGTGGGTTGCTTTTGTGGCTAAAGTCTTAGAAAATGGACAGCATCAATTAGTAATGCAATATGGTCAATTCAAAGAAAGTAAAAAAGGTGGAGAGCCACCAAGTACCATTAAGGGAATTGGACCTGTAATGGAGAATAAATTAATTGATGCTGGATTCGATACGGTAAGTAAAATTGCAGAGGTTCAACCTCAAAAAATTGTAGATGAAGTCCATATCTCACTTAAAAAAGCACAAAATTGGGTTAGTAATGCAAAAGCATTGATGGATGGTATTAAGCAAATTTCAAAATCAACCGTAAAACCAATTTCCAAAACAATAAACTTGGAAGATTCACCTGAAAACATTGTTGGTGTTGGACCTGCAACCAATAAAAAATTAGAAAAAGCTGGTTTCACTTCAATACAGATAATTTTGGATGCCGAAATCGAAGTGCTTAGCCAAGCATTAAATTCTGAGAATAAGGCAAAAAAAGTATATGATGGTGCGCTCCGATTATCACAGGATTGAAATAATAGAAGGATCTTATAGAATTATACTAGGACATAAGAAATATTTTTAGTTTTTAATTCACAATTTAATTCATAATAATATTATTCTTAACTCCAAATAACAATAATGAACGTTAAGATTAATAATGGTTTTTTTATTGAGAGATTTAGAAGTTAGGAGAGAAAACCTTGAAGCAATCCATTAAAATTATTCTCATTTTTGAATTATTGCTAATACCATTTCTAATTGTGACTGCAGATAGTGTAACTGCTGTTGAAGGTGGACATTATACACCCATTAAAGAGACCGATAATCAATATTACTTCAGAATTGAAACATCTCAATGGGAGATTAAAGCATTTGATCTAGTTAGGGTAAGACAAGAATATGGTAATGATCCATCTCTAAACCAAATACACGAATTTGAAGAGAAGCATCGTCTTGGATCCTTTGAAAGGGGAAGTACAATAAATTTTGAAGTCTATTCAAGAGACGTGCAACACGGTTTCAGTATTAATGAGGTAGGTCTTGCAGTAGCCACTATCCGTCCAAAAGTGGGTGAAGTATTTGGTTTACCAACTCTTGCTCAGATTCAATGGCCTGATGAAGATGTTACAATCTCAGCCTTCTGCCATATATTCTGTGGGTTAGGTCATCCAGACATGAAGATGAAATTTGTAATTGGTGAGGGTTCGGAAGAATATGGTCCACCACTATTTTATGCCATAATCGCAATTAATGTAGCTATATTACTCTTTGTAGCAAATAAAATTTGGAACAAAATTGATTAGTAAATAATTAATAAATCAACAATAAATTTCTTAGTTAACTTTAAATTTAAAGATAATTCTGAATCATCTTTTATCGACTACTAATTGACAATATCAATATCTATTAAGTAGTCAAAGATTTGTAAGATTTATCCAAAAGGAAAGTGGATTAGCTGTGACGTTGACTGAATCAAAACTTCTAAACGATGATTTCGAAGATAAAGAAACATTATTCAATTTTTTGGCTGGTGGTGCCGCAGGTGACGGTATAATGTCCGCTGGTACTTTATTCACAAAAATGATGACACGTAATTCATATTATTGTCATTTGTATACAGAGTATCCAAGTCTGATACGAGGTGGACATAATATGGTTGTTGTTAGAGTTGCTGATAAGCCAATCCACTGTCAGGTCGATCATGTTGATATTCTTCTTGCAATTAATCTTGAAACGATTGAGACGCATCTTCACAAATTGACCAAAGGTGCAGCTGTAATCTATGATCCTAGAATATTAAGGAGAAAAACAGTAGAGGATTTTAATAGATCAGATATAATGTGGTGCCCAATTCCTATGCACGAACTGGCTAAATCTATTAAAGCTGCAAAAATAGTACAAAATACGATTGGTGTAGCTGCCGCTATTTCATTAGTTAATCTACCTATTGAGGAACTGGATGATATTTTAAAAGAATTATTTGCAAAGAAACCTGCAATATCTGAAATAAATGTAAAGGCTGCAGATTTAGGATATGAATATGTAAAAAAACATTTTCCTAATTTTAAAACTCAATTAGTTGATCAGGATGATAAAGGATTAATCACCATTTCTGGAAATATGGCTGTTACTGCTGGTTTAATTGCAGGTGGTATAAGTGTATTTACCGGATATCCAATGTCTCCAGCAACATCTCTTCTCGAATATATGATTAAATATTCTAATGAGTATGATTATATGGTAGTGCAAGCAGAAGATGAAATTTCTGCTGTTACAATGGCAATAGGGTCAAACCATGTAGGTGGTAGATCTGCAACTGGGACTTCCGGAGGCGGGATGGCACTAATGGTTGAAGCAATTGGATTAGCAGGTTCAGCTGAAATACCTTTAGTAATTGTCAATGTTATGAGACCAGGACCTTCTACTGGCCTTCCTACTTGGACAAATCAGACAGATTTATTGTTTACGATTAGAATGGGTCAAGATGTTTTTCCAAGAATAGTTATTGCACCAGGTGATATCGAAGAAACATTCCGAGCAAGTGCTGAAGCCTTGAATTTAGCCGAAGAATATCAAACACCAGTAATTATTTTGACAGATAAGTGGCTGGGTTCAAGCAATTTTACAATTGAACCATTAAACTCAGATGGAATCGAAATTAGAACAGGAAAATCCATTTTATTAGATGAAATCACAAATGAAGAGGATTACAAGAGGTATGAAGATTCAGAAGATGGTGTCAGTCGAAGAGCCATACCCGGACTTCCAAAAAATATGATTTTCCGATCAACTGGAAATGAACACGATCAATATGGTAAAGTGAATGATTCAGGACCTAATAGAATCCAACAAATGGATAAGAGGATGAGAAAATTTGAAACAATCAAAAAAATGTTGCCTCAACCATCCATTTATGGCTATGATCCGAGTGAGGCTGATGTAACTTTATTTTCATGGGGATCGAATAAAGGTATAATTTTAGATACGATAAATCGCCTACCTGAAATAAAAATTGCATTTATACATACAACATATGTATGGCCTTTTCCAAAAGAATTCATTGAAAAAGCTATCACCAATTCAAAGTTTACAATACTAGTAGAACAAAATTTTAATGCTCAATTTGGAACTTTAATTAGACAAGAGTGTTTGAAAGATTTAGACCATAAGATTTTACGCTATGATGGTAGGCCTTTTGATCCCCTGGAATTAGTAGAAGATATTCGATCTGTAATGAAGATGTAACAAGTTTGCTGCAATAAAAGAATAATAATATTAGTGAGGAATAATTTGGTCAAATGTGGCTTCGTTTTTCGAACAAATACTAGCAATACTAATAGTACTTGGAATATTTTTTCAAATTATATCTAAAGTAGTTAGATTAGCTTCGAAAACATGGGATGAAAGAGAACATCTCGAAACTAATAGGATAATTCAACTTACATTCGTTATTCCTATATTATTGATATTATTATTAATTGGAGTTTATTATGGAGTTTTATTTTTAATTCAAATTGTCGTTCTGTAATACCATTATATTAGATAATTACAAGCTTGTTCCTCATTCAATTTTGAAAATAATTTGTGATGACCAACTAAAACTTAAATTATGATGAATCAAAAATTAAACTGTAATTAATTGTTAAATGGAGGAATTAAATGACAAGATGTTCACCAGATGAAAATAATGATGTGGCAATTATTGGAGCAGGACCTGCTGGTTTAGCTGCTGCTTTATATTGTGCAAGAGCCGGATTAAAAACTATTCTATATGGAGATCCATATTCAAGCCAACTGGCTAAAGCTGATACGGTCGAGAATTATTTAACAATCAAAAACGGTAAAGGATTGGAAATTATTGAAAAAATGATTGATCACGCTACAAATGTCGGTGCAAAGCTTGTTGATAAACAGATTAAACAGATTACTGTAGCTGATAATGGAGTTTATTCAATGTTTGATGAGGACGGAAATTCAGATTGCGCACATGCAGTGATCCTTGCTACTGGTACTAAACACAAAAAGTTGGGCGTCAAAGGAGAGGAAAAGTATTATGCTAAGGGAGTTTCATATTGCACAATATGTGACGGACCAATATATCGAGGTCAGTCAATTGCAATTGTTGGGTTTGGAGACCAAGCGGTACAAGCAGCTTTAAGGATGACAACTATTGCTTCAGAAGTATATATGGTTTCTACCAAAGCAAGACTTGGTGCGGATCCAGCTCTTGTTAAAGAACTTGATGCTAGCCCGAATGCAACAATAATTGAGAATACGCGACCTCTGGAAATTATGGGAAATGGATCAGTTACTGGACTAAAATATAAACACTCAGGGATGGAACAAGAAATTTCTGTTAATGCAGCATTTATTGAAGTTGGGGTTTTGCCTTCTTCTGCAATTGCCTCTGGAGTTGGGGTTGAATTAGATGGTAGTTTTATCAAGGTTAATCGTGATCAATCCACGAATATACCCGGTTTCTTTGCAGCTGGTGATATCACTGGTGGTATGGCTCGACAAGCAATTATATCTGCAGGTGATGGTGCAAGAGCTGCAATTACTGCAATGGATTTTATTAAAAGAATAGGTGTTTCAATGTCGAAAATTAAAACGACCCAATGGGGTGGTACAAAGGCTACTAAAACTTCTGAAACTCAAACGTCAATTGTAGCTGAAACTATAGGTGGGCCCTTGAAAGAATATATATCAAGAGATGAAGGTTTCTTATCTGGTTACAACAGATATGAACCAAAACTAGAGGTAATTGCTAACGTAATTGATAGAATGAAGGAGGCAAAACTGACAATAATTTCAGCACATTGGTGTCCTGATTGTAGGCGGAATGTACCTAAGATCGCAAAAATATTGGATCATTTACCTTGGGATGTTGAAGTTAGAGATCGTGATGAAGAGGGGGTGGTTGATCAATTTAACATCAAGAAAATTCCAACTTTTATTGTATCAGACAAAGATGGTAACGAACTTAACCGAATAATTGAAAACCCTAAATACAGTAGTTTAGAAGAAGACCTATTGGCAATTTGTGAAAGAAGATATTAGTGTAAACCTTATCTGTTAATAATCATATTGACAATTATTATTTTATGAGTTGAAACTGTTAATTTATTTGAGTATAATAGTTTGGAAAAAATATAATAAAAATCTCCCAGAAGAATTATTAATTTAAGGTGCGATCTTTAGCCTTTTACCTATTCTTAAAGGACAGTCATCCTGAACATATAGTAAATTCTTTTCTTCTGCTAATTTTTCAGCTTTTTCAGATACTATTCTATCAGGTAACCATATAAATGGAATATCCATATCAATTGCTTTGAGTGCGACTTTTTCAGCAATTGGTAATTTACGATAAATTATTACTCCTTTTAAATCAAAACCAGCGACATCATCCAATGATTTCAAAGTTTTAGTGGTTTGAATTTCATCAACCATCGGGTTAACTAATATTGTTTCAAAACCAAGTGAACGCAAGTATTTTGGGACATAAAATCCAGCTTTATTTTCCTTTGTAGAAGCGCCAACAATGGCTAATTTTCCTGGATTTAGTAAAAAATCACGAATTTGATCAATTGAAGCTTGCATGAAATTATCTCCAAATTGAAAGAAATAAATGTTATTTTATTTCCCATTATCGATAATTATTATTTTCGAATTTTTGATATTGTATTCCTAAATTGATTTGAATCTAAATCAGGAGAAAAACTAAAATTAATAATTAATCGCTTAAATGTTACCAAAAGATCGTGTTGAGCAAAAATAAATAAATAATAACAAAATAAGATTGATTTAGGAAAATTGAAAATGTCAGAAGAAGAGAGTTTATTCCAACTAACGATTAGAGAATTAATGGAAGCAGCGAAAAAAGATGGCGTAATAACTCCTGAGGAAAAAGATATAATCGATCAAGTAAGGGTGGATGCTGATTCATATAACATGATGTTGGAAGAATCTTTGACCGATGGTACTATTAATGAACAAGAATCGGAAAGATTGAATGATTTGAAACAGATGATAATTGATCGAGCTGAATTAATTGCTAAGGTTGATGGAGAGTTTGATGATGATGAACAATTTTTACTGAAAAAATTATCTGATATTCTAAACAATCATTACAAACATCAATAACGATATCAATTTAATTTTTTTTTTTGAAATTACTATTATATAGAGATAATATATTCACTTTTTTTTGTTTACCGTAGAGATATCTATCCGAAATTTGTTTAAAGATCAAATAAATATATGCTTGTGAGACGCACAGAGCTGAATCAAGGAATATTTGCAAATAATTCGCTGTCCAATATATTCTTTGAACCTGATGAAGAAAGTGAAGCTCTGGTTATTCGTTTGCATGGTTTACCTGGAAAAACTCCTGAAGAAGAAACAAACACTATGGGTAAAATGCTTACAGATGTTGGTATTGCATATTTTGCATTTGATTTCCCCGGTATTAGAGAATCTGAAGGCTACTATACTTATAGAACCTCTTTTAATATAGCCAAAGAAATCTTAAATTATTTTGGTACAGAACATGAAGAAATATATCCTAAAATTGGATTATATGCTGAATCATTTGGGGGTTCAATCGCGGTTTCTCTTGCTAATGCAAGTTCATTTGTCTCTTCATTATTTTTATGGAGCCCTGTTGTTAATTTCAAAATATTGTCTGAAACTATTAATATGAAACTTATCGGAAAATTTATGGAAGATTCAGGAGTCATAAGGCTACCACAATATGATGATTTTGAAGAAACTTTTAGGATTCAGATGTCAATTAGTCCACCAGAAGAATCACAAGATGTTTTTGGGAATCTTCCATCTAAGATTTTGAGTAGTAATACTGACATTCTCTTCAGTCCGAGATTAATTGAAAAACAATTAAAGCATCAGTATCATCACATTTTACAGATTGAAGATAATTTGGATCATAATTTAGTCAAGAACCAATCAGCTCTTCGTGTATCAAAAATTGCTCAGGAATTTTTCTTGGATTCTTTACTGTAATAACTTAATTTATCTAGATATGAAAAGCGTCTGAATTTATTATTCTCTATTAAATTCAAGATTTTACTAATATTTGTTATTATTTTTATAGATAATAACTTTGAAAATTATTAAATTTACTATAGAATATTGCTAGGAGATAATATTTTAATTCTATACAAGAATAATAGCGTGATTCTTTATACTGTTTTCAGTATAAAGAGGAAGAGATAAAATGAATAAAATAAAATTTTTAGCATTAAGTACAATGGTATTGTTCTTATTCAGTGTGCAATCAGTTAGTGTTGCAACTGGAGGAAATACCTTTACTAGCGTCAGGCCCAATGTGGCTTCTGACGTAACAATAGCAATCGTCTATTCCACAGGTGGATTAGGTGATCTAGGTTTTAATGATGCTGCAGAAATTGGAATCGATACTGCAGTTGCTGATTGGAATGAAGAAGGAATTACAGTTACAGTTGATGAAGCTTGTCAAAGTCAATGTGATTTAACTGACGTCACAACAAATATTGAAACCTTTGCTTCTTCATCAGTTGTTTATGATTTAATTATTGGTATTGGTTTCTCATCTTTAGATGGTATCAATGCATCAGCACTTGCTCATACTGATAGAAATTTCATGTTGATAGATGAAAAAATAGTATTACCAAATGTTTGGTCAATCACATTTAAAGAACATGAAGGATCCTTTTTAGCTGGAGCTATGGCTGCAATGATCTCAGAATCAGATGATATTGCGTTCCTCGGTGGTCTCGACATTCCATTAATCAACAGGTTCCTTGCTGGTTTTGAACATGGAGCAAGGACCATTACTCCTGATATAGTAGTACGAGCACAATACTCTCCTGATCCAACCAATCCTTGGGGTGATCTTGAAGGTGGTAAAACAATCGCCAAAAAATTCATTGCAAAAGGTTCTGATGTAGTTTTTGCAGCAGCTGGTGGTACAGGTATTGGTAGCATTAATGGTGTTATTGAACACAATGAAGACAATGCTGATGACAAAGTATGGGCAATCGGTGTAGATGGTGATCAAGATGCTTTCTCTGAAGGAAATGTTCTAACTTCCATGGTAAAAGCAGTTGATCTCGCAGTTATAGATCAAATTAATGCAACAGTCATGGATACATGGGCTTCAGCACAAGAAAATCGTGGTATTAAAGAAGGTGGAGTAAGAATTTCATCAATGGCGTTTACTCAAACTCAAGCAAATGCTGATTTTGATGGGACTCAGTCCAATATTGAAAAAGTTCGAGCCTTAGAGGCTCAAGTTGTTGCTGGTACATTAATTGTTAGAGAATTTGTTGGTGATAGTGTTGCAGGTCAAGATATCAATTTCGGAAGCATTGATGAAGATGATGCACCTCTACCAACAATTCCAGTTTTGCTTGCAATTTCCATGGCAGTCTTAGTCATCAGAAGAAAAAGAAACTAATGCATAATACGTCCATAATAATTATTAAAAAATAAAATTAATAAAATTACATACATTAACTACATTTTTATGAAATAAAACCTTTAAACCCATTTAATTGTAGACTTTTAGAAGAATGAGCATTTTATGACACAACAAAAGAAAAAAGGTTTACCTACCATTTTCGAGTTAGTTAATGTTACAAAGTCTTTCCCGGGAGTATTAGCTCTTGATAATGTATCCTTAAGAATAAAAAAAGGCGAAATCCTCGCCATTCTAGGGGAAAATGGTGCAGGCAAATCTACTCTAATGAAGATCATATCTGGATTATATCAACCAACTTCTGGTGAAATTAGGATAAATGAAGAGTGGTTTAGAGATACCAGTTCAGAAAGCAGGAATTTGGTGACCACTAAAATTCTTAACCCAAGGGAAGGTATGAAATTAGGAACTGGTATGGTTTATCAACATTTTCAATTGGTTGAACCTTTTACGGTTGTTGAAAACATAACTTTAGGTAAAGAATTTACATATAATTTTCCAATTTCTTCTAGAGGTGGTAATAAATTCTCTAGTATCCTAATGAATAATAAGTTGGCTATAAAAGAAATTAAAGAATTAAGTGAAAAATTTGGATTACCTTTAAATCCAAACTCAATTGTCGAAGATCTATCAGTAGGATTAAAACAACGTGTTGAAATTCTAAAACAACTATATAGAGATGCAGAGTTATTGATTTTGGATGAACCCACAGCGGTACTTACGCCCAGTGAAGTTGTTGAATTATTCAAAACTATGAATGCTTTAAAAAAGACTGGGAAGTCCATAATATTCATATCTCACAAATTAAAAGAACCGCTAGCAATAGCTGATAGAATTGTAGTTATGCGTAAAGGTGCAATGGTGGGTGAAATTCTTCCAAAAGATGCGACAGAAGAAGTATTGGCAGAAATGGTTGTTGGAAGAAAAGTACTGCAAAAATTAGATCGAGAATCATTTAAAAGCAAGAATATTGTTTTAGATGTTCAAAATTTATCCGTTTATGACCCCATTTCTGAGAGTCTCGCAGTAAATAATATTTCATTTAAAATTCATAAACACCAAATCGTTGGAATTGCTGGAGTACAAGGTAATGGTCAGACAGAATTAGCAAATGCATTAGTTGGATTGCGCAAGACTGAATCTGGAAGCATTTTCTTTAATAAACAAGATGGTGTCGTTCTTGATTTGATAAACAAATCAACTTTAGATACTCTTAATTCAGGTGTCGCGTATATTCCTGAGGATCGAACCACTCAAGGATTGATATTAGATTTTCAAATAACAGAAAATACATGGCTAGGTTTTCATAATGCTTACAAGGTAAATGAAAATTCCGGAAAAATGAAAGAAGAAACGAGTAGTTTCATTAAATGGTTGGAAAACACAAAAGCAAGATTATTGTTACCAATCAAAAAAATGGATAAACTAGCAAATTCAATAGTGGATCAATTTGAAGTTATGACAGTCTCCATTTATTCAAGAGTTAAAAATTTAAGTGGAGGTAATCAACAGAAAGTGTTACTTGGAAGAGAATTTGCGAAACAACCAGAATTAATAATTGCGTCTCAACCTACGAGAGGCGTAGATATAGGAGTGATGGAAAAGGTTCATCAGGAATTAATTAATAGAAGAGCAGATGGAGCTGGAATATTATTAATATCAAGTGATCTTGATGAAGTATTGAAATTAAGTGATTATATACTCGTATTATTCGATGGTAAGATCGCCGGTCATGGTAATATAGATGAATTGACACTACCTCAAATATCACAATTAATGACTACTGGACGAGAGGTAGAAGAAATAAAAAAGGAGGTTACTACTTAATGAGTATTCAAACAGCATTACTAAAGACTGAGAGCAGATTAGATGCCCTTATCGTTGCTTTGGTTTCATTACTATTTGCAGTAATTGCCATAGCCATTACTGTTGCCATTTTTAATATCGCTGATTTTAATATCGACGGGAATGAATTGATACAAGCTGCAATTTTCGATGTATTTGTTAGAGACGGAGAAATAAATCGAGAGAGTTTAGCACTGATTCTGTTTTATTCTGCACCTTTAGCTCTGACGGGATTAGCAGTGGCTATTTCCTTCAAAGCGGGTTTGTTTAATATTGGCGGTCAAGGTCAAATGGCTGTTGGTGGATGCTTCGCAGGGATTTGGGCAGCTGAAATTATGCCTAATGCATCATACTTATCTTTTCTTGATACACCCGTTTTAATGATTCCAACAACATTACTTGTGGCTTTTATAGGAGGTGGGATTTGGGGTTTTGTACCCGGTTTCCTAAAAGCAAAAACCGGAGCACATGAGGTTATTGTAACTATCTTGATGAACATTATTGCTGCAAGTTTTGTAACATATCTTGTTGGTTCACAAACTTTTTCACCCTTTGTAGACAAAACAAATACCAATTCATGTTGCAAAACAGATGTTATTACAGATTCAGCCCGATTTTCATTATTGATTCCATCAATATCAAATTTCTTACATTGGTCCTTTTTTATTGGAATCGTTGCAGTTCTAATAGTTCAAATAATGGTTGTAAAATCAAAATTTGGTTTCAGATTACGTGCAGTCGGATCTAATCGTGTAGCCGCTGAAGCAGCTGGAATAAATACTGATAGGATAACGATTCTTGCAATGACAATCAGTGGTGGTTTAGCAGGACTAGCTGGAGCTTATTTTGTAATGGGTTTCGCACCTTATCGATATACAATTGGTGTAGGTGGAAGTATGGGTTTTGATGGGATTGCAGTAGCATTAATTGGTCAAAATGCACCTTACGGAGTGGGAATTGCGGCATTACTTTTTGGCTTTTTACGACAAAGTAAAAATGTCCTAGGATCCAGTCCAAATACCGATATTCCACCTGATTTGATATTTGCTTTTCAAGCATGGATTATTCTATTTGCTGCAGCGCCTATAATTGCTACAAGTCTCATTAGGAGATCGAGAAAATTGTCTGATAATTTATTTCATCAGATGGATGGAGGAGATAAATAATGGAAACTAAAGAAAGAAAACCAGATAAATTTGGTTTAACAAATGTTATGAATAATAAGTATTTTTCAACCATTTTTAAAATGTTGTTGGCTTTTGAAGGTATAATTTTAGCTCTATACATGCTAAATGTCGGATTTCATAAAGCTGTTAATCCTGTAAATTTCCATATTAATTTTATTGACCTTGTATTGGAAACAGGTACCCTTCGAACCGCAATTCTATTATCCATGCCTATTCTTCTAGTTGCAGTAGGATCAACATTTAATGAACGTGCGGGTGTAATTAATATTGGAGTAGAGGGGATAATGATATGGGGCGCATGGGCTGCTGCCTATATGACAATACAAACAGGAAATCCTTGGATGGGAGTCTTGGGGGCAATATTTATGGGTACTTTCATGGCTTTGATTCATGCTATATTTACAATCACCTTTAGAGCTGAACAAATTGTAACAGGGGTAGCAATTAACTTCCTAGCTTTGGGATTAACTGAGGTACTAACAAATCTTATTTGGGAGACATCATATTCTCCTACAGTGGATTCCCCAGATAGGATTGATTTATTTGGAATCCCCGTGTTGGGTCAATTTTTTAAGTTATTACGTTTTAGTACCTATTATGATGTGCCCGTTTTAGGTGATATACTTAAGCAATTACCTGATATAATGGTAGCAATTAATAATCTCAATGGGCTGGTTTACCTTGCTTTTCTTCTTATACCACTTTCTCATATTTTGTTATTTAAAACATCTATTGGTTTAAGATTACGTGTAATAGGTGAAAATCCTCAAGCCGCAGCAACTGCTGGAATATCAGTGCATAAATACCAATATCTTGCTGTTATAATTTCTGGAATTTTTTCTGCACTAGGTGGTGCAGTATTGGCATTTGAAGTAGATGCATTCAAAACAGATATGGTTAATGGTAGAGGCTTCATGGGTTTAGCATCCATGATTTTTGGTAAGTGGAGCATCATCGGATCTGCGTTTGCTGCTTTATTTTTTGGATTTTTCTTTAGTTTGAAATTTGATTTAAGCATTAACATGCCTGGATTTAATGTTCCTAATCCTTTTATTCAAATGATACCTCCCATTGTGGCAATTCTCACCTTAGCAGGATTTGTAGGTCGAGCGAGACCACCAAAGGCAATTGGTATACCATATAATCCAAGTAATGAAGACGGATAATTAAATTAACTTTCCAAGTATATCTCATAACATTCGAATATTATATTTCATAAAATCTCTCAGCATTGTCGGTTGTAGTTTTCATTAATTCACTAAGTTCACAATCCAGAATATTTGCTAATTTCTGACCTGCAATGGGAATACTAGCAGGTGTATTGGGGAATAGATCCTCGGATGGAGCACAATAAGGTGAATCTGTTTCTATAACGATATTTTCTAATCCAGCTCTTTTTGCCACTTTTCTCCTACTTTTGCGAATAACAACATTTGTTGGAATAGATATCAAGTAACCTAAATCATTCGAACGAATAACGAGTTCTTTATTTCCTTCAAATGAGTGTAGTAACACTTTAGTAGTAGAATATTTTTCCAATATATCCAAACAATCAGATTCAGCCTTTCTAGAGTGAATAACAATTGGTAATTTGTATTCGTTACTCATTTCAATACATTTGAGAAATAAATCTTTTTGTTTCTTTTGTTTTGCTTGATCCTTTACCCAATGATAATCCAAACCCACTTCGCCAATTGCTTTAATCTTATTTCTATCATTTTTCTTATCTAGATGTAATTTGATTGAAGCAATATCTGTAATCCTATCTGCTAAAGTGGGCTGTAAACCTAAGGTACAAAAAAGTCGATTTTCTTTATAAGAATTTAAAACAAATTCAAATTGATCAGGGTCTGAAGCACACGAAACGATTTTATTTACACTTAAATTGAATGAATCATTAATAATCTTTTCAATATCATTACTTTTAAACCATGGAGGATGTAAGTGACAATGAGAATCAATAAAATATGACAGTAAGATCCTCTCTCATTAATTAATTGCAATATTACCGATATTATTCGATAACCTTTAACCACCTTAGAATGGTTTCTCCAAGAGATTCAAAGGCTTCATTTACGTTTAATCCATTTAAGGCCGAGGTGTCTAAATATTTTACTTTGAACCCGTTCTTATTAGAATCTCGATTATATTCATCAACTAATTTATCAATATCTTCCTTAGAAACGACCAGATCCGCTGTTTCAACAAGATCATATTTATTTCCTAATAGTATTGTCGGTATTTCTCCGCGTCCCGAGTTTTTCTTTAGTTCTTTCATCCAGCTTTTAATATTTTCGAATGAAGAAGGCCGAGTGCGATCAAATACCATTAAAGCTCCAAAGCAACCTTTGTAGTATAATGATCTAACTTGTGAAAAAGTACTTTGACCTGCAAGATCCCAAATTTGAAAGGTTACATTAAATATCTTATCATCGAAATTAAATACTTTCTCAGTAGCTGCAAAATCAGCACCTATGGTCATTTGATGATCTTGAGTAAACCCTATTCCAAGGTAATTTCTGCGTAAATTAGTTTTTCCAACTGCACCATCTCCCATTAAAGTCAATTTCAAAAAGTAATTGCTTACTGTTTGCTTATCATCTGATTTGATAACTGTTGGTTCTTTCTTCTTTCTTCTGAACAAATTAATTCTTAATCATAAATAAAATTGTGTCGCTTATAAAAACATCGAGATCAGCAATTTAAAATCGATTAGAAATAATTTGACAATACGAATTGAAATATTTAATATTAATTCAATTTAAAGTATAATATTATTTAATTTTTACTTGAATTTAATAGTTCTTAAACTCTTCAAATCAACATTCTTTCTTAATAAAAATAAATATTCGGAGAAATTAATACCATCACTTCGTTTGTGTATCAGAAATTTATAAGTAATATTAATATCAGTATAGTATAGATTTAGTAGATAGATAGAAATGCATTGTAAAAATTGTGGTACTCACTTCATTCGCTACCCCTGTCCTTATTGTGGACAGAAAGAAATTATTGAACAAACAATATCAGAGAATGAAATAATTGCAAGCATGGTTATACAAGAATCTCTTCAAAAACCTTCAGAATTAAAAGGTGGTTCCGCGACTAAACCAATTGAAAAGATTCCTGAAGACCCATCTTTATTGAAACCCTCCGAAATGAATCCAGATAGACGTATTGATCCCACAGATCCTTATAATGAAAAAGTGGATCAATTAGTAAAACCTTCGGAATTAAAAGGCTTATCATCATTAAATTCACAATTATCAATCAAACGTACAACTACAAAAGTAAAAATTACGCCCGCAAATTTAAATTTAGAACCTCTAAAAGAGACGTTAAACGGAAATTCTTTGAACAAAAATAGAATAAATCCTCAACGATTAGAAGGAGAAACTGATGATGAATACAAAAATAGGGTACGAGACACATTATTAGAAGTTATGTCATTATTAGAAAAATTAATTGAATAATCAATTCTCAAGATTCAAACAGGGACAAGAAACTATTATGGACCGCATTCATTAAATCTCGTAAATTAAAAAATCCAACAATTTCTCCAGTACTATTCGTGACAGGTAATCTCCTTATTTTTTTAGAGGCCATTATTTGTGTTGCTCGTCCTAATCTAGCATTGCCATCAATTGTAATAAGGGGGGTGCTCATATAAGCATTTACAGCTGTTTCTTCCGCTTTTTTGACAAACGCTCTTAAGATGTCTCTTTCAGTTAACATTCCAATAGCTTCAGAACCTTTCATCACAATTAATGCTCCAATTTTTTGATTCACCATAATAGAGGCTGCATCAATCAATTTTGCCGATTCATCAATTTTCTTTATGGTATTATTCATATAATCTCCAACAGTAGTACTGATTGAACTCGTCATTGGCTAGAATTACGATTTCATACTATATCTTAATTATTATTGACTCGCTACTTTTTGTTTTCTTTTTTTAGATTTTAAGGTTTAATACCGATTATATTTGTGACCAACTCTTGTATGAGCTTCACTTAATTTATCTCCTTCAATAATCTCTAATTGCATTCCATTTCCAACCCGTTCTCCAGATTTTAGTAGAAAACCAGATCTGCAAATATTTTCTGCTTGTCTGGATGCAGTTCTTCTAGAGATTAGTCCAGCTTCTCCAGAAAATGTTAATTTTGCAATACCACCTGAACTACTTGGAGAGAGTTCCAAGGTTGCTTTACTGTCATTGCTTTGGGTTTCAACAAATTCTCCATCAATAAAATTCAAAACTATTGCCATCTAGAAAGACCTAATTATTTGACTTCAAGTTAAATTAATATTAAACTTAACGAATTTGATTTATTAGATCGATAAAACTAGAAGAAATATCTACCTTCGAGGGATTGGAATTGTCTTTTCTTTCTTTGCTTTTCGAGGTTTAGTGTCTTCAGTTAATTGTGAATTAAGTAATTCTGCTAAAGTTGCTTCAAGGTTAGAAGTATTTATTTCTGTATTCTCAGTCCAATCATGTATCTCTCTACGCCATCCCTCAAGATTTGATAATCTTTTTTGAATATCAAAAATTAATCGATTTACGGCAGGATTACGGCTTTCAACTTGATTTTCAGTACCCAATGAATTTTCTAATATTTCTACAATTAATTGACTCCTCGGAATACCTTCTTCGTCTGCTTGTTTTGTTAATCTCTCTTTTAAAGAATTGGGGCAATTAAAGGTGATTCTAATATTGGAAATATCTGCCATAATTTAATCATAATAATGAATTATATAAAATATTTCGATTAAAGCATATCGAAACTCCTAAAACTATTATAAATTTTATATTCAACAGTTAACATTACACTCAAATTTCATAACAGAATGTAAAGCGAATGTACTCACTTTAAATGGTACTCTTTCATTATTATTTAAAATTAGGAATATAATCATGAATTATCAATG
>MDVR01000010.1 GCA_001940725.1 Candidatus Heimdallarchaeota archaeon LC_2
TATAAAAGGATCCATTTGTCAATTCATTCATAAACCATTTTGAAAAACCCTCCCATGACCTTTCATAATTTTTTGAGATCATTGATGCATTCACAAAACTGTGTTCAGGTTCATTAATCCATTTATGAATAACTTCTTTCTGAGCTGATGTTGATTTCAATTTTAAATATGATCTCATATAAGACCAAATATCAGCTCTAATTATTGGATCTGTTAGATCATTCATAATATCATATGGCAAATCCAAAAAGTTACTTGGATGCTGTTGAACGTCTCCATGTTTGTTAGAATAGTGGACCCTTGTGTTTGAAAAGAAAAGGAGTAGCTCTTGTGCAGATAAATTAGGAGGTTGTTCTTTTTCAAAATTAATACTCTTTCCTTTTTCACTATAATAGATTTTTGCACGAGGAAACTTAAACTCTACATTGTATTGCGGTAATGGTTCAAGTTGCTCAATCGGGTTTATTGTCCCATGTACACCCATTTCTCGATTAGCATTATGCCGTAGCGTTGATATATAATCTCTTTTGACCCTTCCCCTCTTCTTAACTTTTCCACCTCGTTTTTCTACATAATACGTTCCAAACATAAATAAAATCATCAGCCCAACAAATGAACCAAATATCCACATAAAAAATATCCAGCTAAACCTAGTGTACTCAATCAATAACATAATTATGAATATCCATAAAATTAAGCCAATAATAGCTTCCCCTGTGCTTTTTGAGCTTGTTTTACCCATGATTTTGGAACTCTTGATTAGAATATATTTAATTTGTGTGAACTGATAATCAGATAAGGTTGATAATCATATCAAATTACTTTAATTTGTATATTTAAAGGTAATTTTCAATATGTAATGAAATTAATTATCGATTGAACTCCTCCAGTAACGATAAGGCTCCATCTTTTCCTTTTCGTTTTATAAAATGCAAAATATTGTAACGAGGTAGATTTACTTGATAACGAGTGTGCGAAAATATTAGAAATTGTCTGTAAAAGACAGACATCCAACAGTGGAATAAAGCACAAAATTAAACAAATTCGACTAATTAAGAATATTCATTATTAAAAATAAAAAATGGAGTTTCAATATAAATTAACACGGATTTTGTTGACAAATTATTATTATATGAGTATTCTAATCTATCAAATAGCTGAATCAAATTTGACATCTGATGATACAATTCACAAAATAATTATTGCAGGTCTTGATTCAGTAGGAAAAACTTCTGTATTTCGAAAGGCGATTGAGAGGGTTGATGTTTCAGAAATCCTTGATCTTCCGACAACAAAAGGAATCGAAAGACAAATACGTACTTTGCAAGGGGAACAGATTGTATTTTGGGATTTAGGGGGTCAAGAAGTCTATAGGTCCCAATATTTTCAAGATTCTAGAACTTTCACAGGTGCGTCAGTTATAATTTATGTTCTTGATATTCAGGATCAAGAACGGTTTGATGAATCTTTGGAATATTTGTTACAAATTCTCATGATTATCAAAAACCTAACCACAGCACCGCGTGTCTTCGTGTTATTTCACAAATTTGATCCTGAGAAGATGAAAGAACTTCGAAAGAACCTTTTTGAAGCTACTAAAGTCTTTAAAGAGGTAAGCAAAATACCATCCTTGCAAGTAACAAACTTCTCGACTTCCATTTTTTCAAATAATTTAGATCACGCTATTGAAAAAATCCTTCAAACTGTAATTCCCAATTATTCGAATAAATTAATCACACCTGATAAGGAACCAAGTCAACAAGCTAGCAGTGAACCTAGGGTCGATGAAGAAAAAAAATATACTGAGCAAGTATTTGCAGAGGTTGAAATTGACCAAAACCAAAAAGATCGAGGTGAGGATGAAATTAACAAGTTTCGAGAAGATTTATTTCAACAATTTTCTCATATTGGAGTTCACTCCAAAGATCAGACTTTAGGGATAGATGAGAAAGATCAATTGATGGATAATTCTATTGATCGCAGTAAAGAAACTCAGAGAGATCAATTTATTGATTTTCATCAGAAACTGAAATTAATAGTTCAATCTGATACCTCCACGAGTATTCAAAAGACAGTTTCAGAGACAGTTGAACCACTAATTAAAGCTATTCGAGACTTCATTGAATCGAAAATTAGACTTCAGGATGATGAAGGAATTCTAAATGTAGAAGAGATTACATTATTACGGAAATTTATGGCGTCTTTAGATCATGTCAAATCTGAAATTTGGCATCTTGTGGAAGATCAACGATTAAAATCTTATGAAATTGATAGACAACTACCCATATTATTTGAAAATTTTACAACCCAGCTCATCAAAGCTATCACAATTAATGAGATAATAACTCCTGAAGAAAGGAGCTTGTTAAATCAAAGTATTTCCAAAATTATTTATATATTTGATAAATAAAATATGTAAAATATGTATTACTTACACACTAGAACTCTTGTTTGAGAGATTGTTTGGCTTGTCTGATATGATGGGTAGTATTATCAAAAATTAGTAAAAAAATCCTTGATGATATTAACTTGTCTCTGTATCTCACTATGAGGTTTAACTCTTTTTTTCCTACAGCGGGCTAAGAATCGAATTTTTCTTTGTCTGATAGTTGCATACTTGGCATTAAGAATTACGGCAACTTTGTTCGGTTTAATATTCCTTGTGAAAATTAGATGGTTTGTTAATATGCTTTGGATATTATCATTTACATCAAAAGTTCGATACCCTTTGATTTTCAATCGCTTGATCATGATTAATACTATATTGAATAACATAAATTTGTTACATAGTGTCACATTTATTTTTGATAAAATTTAATCTACTACGTCTCGAAATGGAGTATCCAATCTTCTAAAAACGATTAATGGCGGATCACCTCCTAAGTTTGGACCCCCGTAACAATATGGGGGACAATCTTTACCTTTTAGTTTTACTTTGTTAAACACGAGGTAGATTAACTTGATAACGAGTGTGCGAAAATATTGAAAAATATTAAAATTGTCCGTAAAGGACAGCCATCCAACATGGTTCTACAGGAACTATTTTTATGAAAATGAAAATATAATGTATAAACTACACACTAGAAATCTTTGCTTAGTAGTTGATTTTGTTTGACCTTTTTTCTTTGAATTTTTTATTGGTTACATTACTGTAGGTTTAGCAGTTGCATCCTAGAAATCTTGCGTGGTAATTGTTTTGGCTTTTACATCTTTTTTTACATCGATAATCAAATATATGCATTTCTCAATTTGTGAAAGCAGTTTTTGGAACAGCAGTAGCAATGATTGTTCTTAAAGCTCAAAGATATAATATCCTAATCGTTAGCATTGATCAATTCTATTGAAAAATCGATGAATTTATGTATCATAACACCATTATCTAAACTGTGGTTGATGATGAATACAATAACACAGATGGCGATAACTTTGATCTCCTTGGACTATCTCCACTGAGACAAAAAGTCGACGAAATTTGGGATAAAATCCAAGAATTCTCTAGCTTGAAGGAAGAGATTTGCATTTTGTGGGATGTCGAAAATGTCAACCCAGGAGAAAAATCTCTTTTTGTTGAAGGGCTAGTAGAATTTGTATCAGGTAAGGGAAGGATTACAATCGCCAAGGCATTTGGTGACTGGACCAAAAGATCTATTTCTAAAATGGCAACTTCTCTTGCTTCAAATGGATTTGAGATGGTTCATGTTTCAGCTCCAATTAAGAAGAAAAATACCTCAGATATCGAGATGATTACTCAAGGGATCGAAGTGGCATTGAAATACACTCATCTTAGTCAATTCTTTTTGATAACTGGGGATTCAGATTTTAGATCCTTGGTAACCGCGCTAAGAAGGAATGGAAAATATGTTTTTGTAATTTATGATGCTAAGCGATTAAATGAAGCATTATTGGCAGCAGCTGATGACTATATTGATTACAGGCAACTTCTTCCGGGGGGAACAGAGGATTCTGACAAAGATGAGATAGTAGTTGAAAGTAAGCCATCGAAAATAGCTGATAAGAAGGCCAAACAAAAATTACTTCAGGAGGCATTCTCATTATTAGTGGAATGTCTTAATATAATGGAGGAGGAAAAAATTCCTACCAAACTTGCAACTGTTAAAGTTAGAATGAAAGTTCTGAAGCCGACATTCGATGAAAAGAAACTGGGTTTTAAGCAGTGGTTGAAATTTATAGAAAGGGCAGTTGATGATAATATCATCGTACTTGAGGGCAAGAAAAATGAGGCTTTACTAAAATTAACTAGTAATCAAAAAACGAAAACAACAGTTAGTAGTGTGCCATACAAGGAATTAATTGAAGTTCTCAAGGAGTTTGATAATAATAAAACCCCTAAATTTTGGCGATTAAGTGTTGTGAGCCCAATTCTCAAAAAGAAAAAATTTGATTACAAAAAACATGGATACAAACAATTCAAACAATATCTGCTCGATTTACAAACCAGGGATATCGTTGAGATGAAAGTAGATGGAATAACTCATTGGGTCAAGCGAATTGTTTAGTTTTAGTAAATTAACGCCTTCTGCATATTCAACAAGGAGAATCGATGGATCGATTCAGATCTATCCAATATGCGAGGGTGAAATGTTTTTTGTATAAAAGATAAATCATCCCAACTTGATCATTTAGGCTATTATATGTTGAAAGTAAAATTTTGATAATAAAATAATAAATGCAATATTTATGTACTAGACATCTTGAATTGTTATTGTATTGGTTTTCTAATTTTTTTCAGATTTAATAAACGATTAAATCAGTTAGATACATTAGATTCTCTAAATGACACTACTCGTCTTTTTGATACTCGTTCTTAAATCGAGATCATACATTTCGACTTAATATTACAAAATTGTTAAGTTTGATAAGTTTCGAAATGATCAATTTTTTTTTTAGAGGTATTATCGTTTAAAGATACTTTTAATTTTAGCCCAGAGGCCCTGTTTGGTTTCTTCAGCTTTTTTCTCGGTTTTTTCTTTAGCTTCATCCTTGGCTGCTTCTTTAACTTCTTCAACCATGGTTTCTTCCTTCTTTACTTCGGGATTTTTTTCCGTCATGGATTAACGATAATGAAATGATTTTTATAAATAATGTTAAGCTTTCAACCAAATATGCTTAATTTTGTTGCTGAAGTAATTAATTGACTAACTTTAAAACCATAAAATATCCTGAAAAGCAGTTCCTTTACTAATTTGTTCTAAATTTCGACCACTAAAACTATTTTATAATGTTTTTTTAAAACAGAACAAATCATCTCAACATGATCATTTAGGTGATTTTTTGTTAAAAAAAAAATTTAGAAGAATCAACCCTAATACATTTCAAATATTCCTATTAACCCAAATGGTTTTTACGCCATTAAATTTGCTAAAAAATAATAGAGCCTCAAATAATATGCGACAAAGATTAATTAAGTTGAAAAATTTTATTGAACAGTAGAGTTAAATTAGGCATAGCGTTTGTACTCTTTAAACGAAAATTAAGAACAGTTTACACACTAGAAATCTTACTTGCTAATTGCTTGGGACAAACTTTTTTTAATTTCTATTTCAAATTAATCGATCGTCAAAAATATTTTTCTTCAAAAAAACGTACTTATACTGCGTTATTAGCCTATATTTGAATATTTTTGCAAATTGACGATCTGACTACTGAATCAGAGTCCTTGATAAAAAATAGGGATGGCATATTGGAGAACCACTCTCAGAGATTTCAATCCTATATAGAGAAGAAAAATATACCCAAAGCTTTTGAAGAATTTAGGGAATTATTTTTGCTGGTTGCAGGATTATCCGGATCTTTGTATGTGGTAAATGATTTTGCATCAGATTATATGCGAAAATTGGATCAGATGGTAGTAGTTCTTGAAAATAGCCTTGAGAAATCTGTCAATTCATCAGATAAATCCTATCAAAGTTTATCATTTTCCCTAGAAGTCTCTATCATCTATTTACGGTATTTAGAGTTACTGGTGGACAAAGATGATCAGGTAAAACGTAGACAGTATCTGGAACAAATTGAGCTTTTGAAACAACAAGTGCTTCAAAATGAAAATTCCCTCAACCCCGAGGAGGCATTAGAATTGCAACTAATTCTAGATTTCTTCAAGATCGGATTGCCGGTGTCAGATAGTGGATTCAATACTGGATACTATCAAATTCGAAAAGACTATGTAAATGCCTACTATGAGTACGTACAATCCAAACCAGCTGTATTTGATAAAACATCTATCTCAAACCTATGCAGTAATATTGGTGGGATACTTTTGGAAGATCAACTTGAAGTGGGAAAGGAAATACTTGAGTTCGGATTAGAATTGGCTCAGGAATCTCAATCCCCTGCATTGTTAACTCGATCCTTGACAATGTTAGGCCACTACTATCGACTCAAAGGACAGTTAGACGTAGCGTTGGATAACTACCAGCAAAGTGTCAGGCAGGAAAATGTCCCTCACTTGCTCTTTGCCTATCCTATTAGGCATATTGGAGAAATTCTTCAAACCCATGGAGAACTTGATAAAGCCAGATTGTACTATGAAAAAAGCCTGAAGTTGTTTGAATTGGTTTCAAACGATCTCGGTGTAGCTCGAACTTTGCAGTACATTGGTAACATTCATTATTTGCAAGCAGGATTTGATGAAGCATTAGATTATTATGGAGAGAGTTTGCAAATCCTGAAAAGGCATAACTATCAGCGAATGATCGTAGATGTCTTGTACTCGCATATCAAGGTCTATTTGGAACGGTCAGAACTAGAGCTCGCTCAGAAGATCGTAAACGAGATTCAAAAGCACCAGCAGGAAAGGGACCACAAAGGGATTGATCAGGTCTACCGTTTAAGCCAAGCATTAGTTTACAAGATGAGCAGGCGGAGAGTCAAAAAGGCAAGAGCCCAGGAATTACTAGAACAAATCGTAAATGAAGGCATACTTAATCATGAGCACACCATTGTTGCTATGCAACATCTCTGTGAACTATTGGTTGATGAGATGCGTACCGAACCGGCTGAGGAAATATTTGTTGAAGCTAATCTCTTAGTAAATAGACTCTTAGCAATTGGTCAAGAGCAGGAACTATACCAGGTTCAGATCCAAGCCCTCATCCTCCAATCACAATTTGATATGGTTCAGGGTAAATTTGATGAGACATTGGTCAAACTTTCAGAAGCTGATGTGATGTGTAAGGAAAGAAATCTACCTCAGCTTACAGAATATGTTTTGCAATTTCGAGAAAGATACCTGAAAGAATTTTCAAAATGGCAAAGTATAGTACATGACAATGAAACTATTCAAGATCGACTTGCTAATGAAGAGATCCAAGAATACATCAAGCTTACATTGGCAGCAGTACAAGAAGAAAAGCAACAAACTGAAACTTTGTTACAGACTGTACTCCCAGTTGAGATTATTCCACACTTAAAGGATAACACTACAGAGGTTTATGCTGAGCGATTTGAGAGGGTAAGTATAATATTTGCGGATATCGTCGGTTTTACCTCTCTTTCTACAAAATTAGCCCCACATGATATGGTAATGCTACTTAATGAGATTTTTACCAAGTTTGATACACTTCTAGCAAAATATGATGTAGAAAAAATTAGAACTATAGGTGATAATTATATGGCCGTTGTGGGAGCACCGAGAAGAAACCAAACCCCTTCAAAAATGATGGCCAAGTTTGCCCTTGAAGTATCCCTATATCTTCGAAATAATGTTGATAAGCTACAAGGAGTGAAATTTAGAATTGGTGTTAATACAGGTGAAGTAGTTGGAGGTGTTGTTGGAACGGATAGATATCATTTCGATGTATGGGGTGATGCAGTCAATGTTGCCGCACGTATGGAAAGCCATGGTATCCCAGACAAAATTCAGGTAACTGAGCAGGTGTACAATGACCTGAGAGATGAGTTTATTTTTGAGGAAAGAGGATTTATCGAAATTAAAGGGAAAGAGCCCGTTAAGACTTGGTTTTTGCTTGGAGAAAGAACATAATTTAGTCTTATAGTCCCATTTGATTCAGGATTATGAAGAATAATTGATTCATTATTCCCCTCTTAGTTTAATTTTTTTAGTAAAATGGATGTGGTTTTCAAACCCAACCTAACCGAAGTAACGAGTGTACGAAATGTTCGTAAAGAACAGATCATTACTTTTCAATTTACAATTAACAGCTATAATTAATCATGATATATTGAATCAGTATTTCCTTAGAAACCATCATGTTTAAATTATTAATCTATTGTTTTTACATATGGATAATAAGCAAATAAATGATCGTTTTAAGTATTTGAACACCGCTGTTATTGTGGATGCTTGCCTTCGAGCTAAAGTCGAATATCGAATCGCAAATACAGGAATTAAACCAATTAATCCAAATACATTACTCGCAGGGAATGTAAGGCCTGTGAAACATTTTGGTAGTGTAGATATTTTTCTTGAAGCAATACTAAACTCTAAAAAAGGAGATGTGTTGGTTATTGACAATCAAGGGCGATTAGATGAAGCTTGTGTTGGTGATCTCACTGCACTTGAATTGCGAGCACATGGCTTATCAGGATTTATTATTTGGGGATTACATCGTGATGAAAAAGAACTTTTAGCGATTGATTTTCCAACCTTATCATATGGATCGTTTCCATCTGGTCCTGTAAGATTGGATTCAACTGAAGAGGACTCTCTGTCAGATATTGAATTTTGTAATTTTCGTGTTACGAACTATGATGTTGTATTTGCCGATATAAATGGTGTAGTATTTTTTGAAAAGATCCATGTGAAAAAAATATTAGGAGTTGCTGAAAATATTTGGAGAGCCGAACGGATCCAGATGCAGCAAATTGAAAAAGGAGTTCCTCTAACAGAACAACTCAAATTCAATGAGTATCTTGAAATGCGATCTAAATCTGAAGAATACACTTTTCGTCAACATTTACGAAAAATAGGTGGAGAAATTGAAGAGTAATATTATTTTGATCGAAAAATATTGACATGTCTGTGCTCTTTGAGTCATTAAAAATCCACCATTGTAAATATCGCGTCTACAGACCCCCAATTTTTTTTGGATATTGTTCATTTTAACGTGTGATTATGAATCACATACTGCTTTGAGTTATTTATTATGACATCCTGAATACTCCCCTGGAGCTTGCACAAACCGCCCGTCGCTTGAGGCGATAAGGGTATTGATGAGGCTGTGATCACTTTCGAGAGGTCGTAGACGAGTCTGTGCTTTTTGAGTGGCAAAAAATCCTAAAAAGGTCTTTTGTGGGAAAAAAGGTGCGCACGGATCGCCTCATATGTGCAGATTAGGTAGATCTGGTTTTCTGACCAGAAATATATTGTTCACCATTATTTATTTAAAAATTGTTTAACACGGAAGCGGTTCACAATCCCAAGCTTAACTTCTATAACGAGTGTACAAATAGGGTCTCTCTGAAATAAGAATAAATCATTAGAACTGATTTCAGCTAAATAATTTATTTTGTAATCACCTTTTATTATTGCATATATTTAATGGGGATTTGAATGCTATTTTTGTGTAATATTGTAGAAAGGGTTTGAAAGTTATCTATGGCGATTGTTGCTCCTTTGACAAACCGTTTGTTCCAACGTTTTTGCCAAGCGACATTGATAAAGGGGAGCAACATGAAAGGGATACTAAAAAACGGAGGGGGAGTCCAAACATTTTTTTTGTATTTGCCAACTGAGGTACCTGTAAAGATATGTTCTGCAAATTCATAATACTTTTGGATGGACAAACCCCTTCCTACTAAATTGATATTGCCATTATCAGTCTCTAGTAAAACTCCCTGTGTNTTTCCTTCATAATAAGTTCCACCACTCCCATACTTCTGACTATGGGGCTCGTGGTATTGTTGAATTGCTCTTATCTCNGAAAAGGGTACAACTATNGATCCAAAGGCCCCTATCATCACCAAATATTTAGAACNCTCAAAATTAATAATCGCATTATCGAAAAATCTTCTATTATCACCACTCCTACTAGAATTCAATCTTTCAGCAAAAACTAAAAAGTCGGATTTAATTTGTGAGTTAGAAGAAAGTCGATTTCCATTTGTAATTGTAGAAATAATATTTGCATAGAATGCTTCGTCTCTCGCATCAATTTGTTTCATAGACTAATGAGTTTTTGATTCTTATATAAATAAACCAACTTTATGATCAATCGGTTCATTATTTAATCCAATGTTTTTATCTGTCAATATTTTTCAGAATCTCTAACATCATTAATTTTGAGAACCCAATTAAATGCGATCACCTCCTAAGTTTAGACCCCCGTAGCAATATGGGAGCCATCACTTTCCTTTTAGTTTTACAAATTGCAAAATATGTAACGAAGTAGATTTACTTGATAACAAGTGTGCAAAAATATTAAAAAATATTAAATGTCCGTAAAGGACAGCCATCCAACATGGTATTCCAGGAAATTTTTATGAAAGTAAAATTATGATATGTAAACTACACACTAGAAATCTATCTTAGTAGTTGATTTTGTTTAATGTTTTTAATTCTAATTTTATTATGATTACGTTTAAAGTAGAATCAAAGTTTGTTTGGTCCAGTAAATATTATATAACTAATTCAGATTGAACTATTCAATTTTTTTTCATAAACTTCATTTATTTATATAAGAATCAAAACTCAATATTGAATGATCAATATTAGTAATTCTAATTAGTAATACTGACAATCAAATGTGAATAAAATGAACAATGAAAATTTAATAACAACAAGAATGAGTTCCGGACGGCGATATAGGCCATATCAAGTAATTATCCTAATTATATTTGTTGCGTCTATTCAAATGCACATAATTCCAGTAATCGCTGATGTGTATGAACCGGATGATTCAATTGGGACTGCAACCACTTTACTTAGTGATTCAGTACAAACTCACAGTATTGATCCTGCAGGAGATGTTGATTACTTCAATTTCACTGTTAGCACAATATCAAAAGTATCTATTCAGACTTCAGGATCAGTTGGGGATACGTATATGATACTATATGATAGTGATGGAATGTTTATCAATTATAATGATGATTATAGTGGATTGTGGGCTGGTATGGATTTATATTTAGATCCAGGTACCTATATTATCCGAGTAGAAGCATATTATTCAACTGACACAATCGATTCATATAACATACTTTTGTTAGTTACTCCACTAACAGTTGATGCCTTTGAACCAGATGATACCATATCAACTGCTACTCCTTTAACCTCAGACAACCCTCAAAGGCACAATCTAATCCCATTGGATGATGTAGATTATTATAGTATTACACTTTTGAACCCAGAAGTGATAAATATTTGGACAAGTGGGATAGGTGATATGTATGCAGATACAGAGATGTGGTTATATGATTCTAATAATGTGGAATTGGATTACAACGATGATTTAGAATATAATAATGAATACTCAGGTATAAGCGCCTATCTAAATTCTGGAACCTATTACGTCAAAGTATCTGAATCTTTCTGGGCTTCGTATGGTGAATATGATATACAATACACCATCCTCCCTCAGCCCGATGCCTATGAACCAGATGGTTCGAGAATAAATGCAACTTCGTTATTGAATGGGGTAGCCCAGTCACATAGTATATCTCCCGCTTATGATGTGGATCAGTTCACTTTCTCACTTGATGCATTTGCCAAAGTGACCATATGGACATCAGGTTCAATAGGAGATACTTTTATGATGTTGTCTGATTCAAATGATATGGTGATTGAAAGTAATGATGATTATGGTGGATTATGGGCGGGTATGGAGCTGTATTTAGATCCAGGAAATTATTTTGTAATCGTAATGGGAATGGGATTTGGGTTATTTGATTATATTGATAATTATGAAATGCACTTAGACATTACCAATATTTCTTCAGATTCATACGAACCGAATGATTCATTTGATACAGCTACTCTGCTTCTAAATAATACTATGCAAACCCACAACCATATACCTGTCGATGATATTGATTATTTTCATTTCACAGTAAATAAACTATCAACCGTTTCAATTTGGACAGACGGAACTGAGGGAGATAATGTGATGTGGTTGTATGATTCCACAGGAAACTCATTAAAATATAATGATGATTATAATGGATTATGGGCAGGACTTCAAGTTAAGTTATCACCTGGAGAGTATATTCTGGAGATTTCCCCAACATATTTTATCGATGTAATCGCAGAATACTTCGTACATCTACTAATTATAGAAGATAACATGCCTACAAGTTCAACAACTACCACTGATACCAAGAACACTGATACGACAGAATCAATCAGCTCATCCCGTGAATATATCTTGGATGAAGATATTACAATTCTAGCTGGGGGAGGTTCACGACGCGAAATACAAACAGATGCAAAAGGAACCCTTGATATAACAATAAAAGTTATCAAAGGGAATGAACTGGATATGATTTTTTTTGAGAGCACTACGTATGGTTTCGGTTGGTATGATCCGAATGCCGGTGATGATGTTGCAGATGCTTTATTTTACATTGAAAATATCAATAGTCAAACCTATTCTGTTAGGGTAGATACTATGGCCACGTATGTTATTCAAATAATTAATAATGAATTCGCAGAGGCTCAAATTCGTCTACAAATTATTTATTCCCCCGCAGAAACGGATTCTGGTGGTCTACCAATTGGATTATCAACTGTACCAATTGTATTAGCTTTGTTGACTTTCTCTCTACTTTCCATCAGAAATAGGAAGTATGAGTAGCAAAAATATCAATCAATCAACGAAACTTATCTAAGCCAACATTTGTTTAATTTACTAATCCTTTTAGAAGATGTTTCAATTTTCTAAGTTCAATTTCATTTAGAGCATTTCTTTGAGTGAATGTATTAAAAATATTCAAACTAGATAAATTCATATTGCACACACCGCCCGTCGCTTGAGGCGAGAAGGGTATTGATGAGGTTGTGATCACTTTCGAGAGGTCATAGACGAGCCTGTGCTTTTTGAGTAGCAGAATTCGTAACAAGGTGTCTTGTGGAAAAGGAAGGTGCGGGCGGATAATCTCCTAAGTTCGATCATCGTTTGGACCCCCGTAGCAATGTGGGGGACCATCACTTTCCTTTTAGTTTAATTTTTTAAACCAGAGGTTGATTTACTTGAACGAGTGTGCGAATATATTGAAAAATAAGAAATTGTCCGTAAAGGACAGCCATCACAACATGGTACACCAGAAAATTTTTGGAAAAAAAAATAGTATGTGATACTTACACACTAGAAATCTTGATTGGTAATTGCATTGGTTTCTTATTTCTTATTTTTTCAAATTAATAAATCATACCTTACGCAGTCTAACAAATAGCCTTACGTACCTTAATATATGAAAATTCTAATGTATTAAATGATAGAGGAGGATAGAACATTGGCATCCGAAAGTGATTCTAAAAAAGTAGAAATTCCATATTCAGTAGCTAAGACACTCCTTGAATCAAAAATCAAAGAACTGAGGGATCGAGTAAATGAAATCCTTGACATATGGGATCAAAAAGATGTCGAAGTATTTCAAAACCTTACTCGTGAAGGTAAAATCCCCGAAGCAGAAATGGACGCAATTAGAATTGGTAATATTATTGAAAGCTTATCAGAGTTTGAAGAAATCTATTCAAATTTATGAGTTGATTAATTGGAGTCTTGCCAAGATAAAATTCAAAGTGCAAGCAAGTTGCTTCATGAGTTGCTGTACAAATCAATTCTTGATAGTAATCTAGATTTGATAGATTGCACATTGAAACTCACATTTCGCAATGGTGCTGTTCTATATATTACTTACAATGATCACAGTGAATACAGTTATCAAATAATGTATACAAAAAATAAACTAGATCGTGAAAGATTTGATAATTATGACAAAAATTGGGATGTTGAAACTACACCCAATCATTTTCATTTGAGAGGTAGTACCCTTGTGGCTAATAGTGAAATGACTGGTGAATTAGATAATGATATGCCCAAGTTAATAGAATTTGTACAAGCAAAATTGTACTTGTAATTTGAATCACAATAATCTCGACAAGTCTGTGCTCTTTGAGTAGCAAGAAGTCGTAACAAGGTGCCCGTACCGGAAGGTGCGGGCGCGGATCACCTCCTAAGTTTGGACCCCCGTAGCAATATGGGGGACCATCACTTTCTTTTTACTTTGTAAACATGAGGAGATTTACTTGATAACGAGTGTGCGAAAATATTAAAAAATATTAAATGTCCGTAAAGGACAGCCATCCAACATGGTACTACAGGAACATTGTTTGAAAAAATAATTGATGTATAAACTACACACTAGACATCTATTTAGTAGTTGATTTTGTTTTATCTTTTTTTTTCTTGAATTTTATATTGTCTACATTGTCCTAGATTTGTTTGTTACACACAAGAAATTTTGTTAATTGAGTATTCAATCCATCATTCTATATTAAAAATCAAATTCCAAAGTTTCTAATGATTTGCTATTCCTAACCTCATTTGGAATATATTTGATTGGATTGTTAGAGAGATAAAGTGATTGATTCCAGATTCAATATCATATGTTAATTAGACTTTGGAATCCAAAGAGTGGTTAGTATTTATAATAAATAAAATTGAGTTACTGATTAATGTTAGTCTTAGTAAAACACATCAACAATCAAAGGAAAAGGAAGGAAGAAGCATGACAAAGAATTCCTCAAATTTTTGTGGTATATGCAAGGCAACAATAAATAGTTCAACAGATAAACTTGACTGGATTGTATGTGAATATTGTGGTCAGGCCTATCACGGTGATCATATACTAAACTATGATAGGAAAGGCTTCTGTGCCATATGTTCAAAATCACTTTTGAAAGGAATTAATATGGAAATCTACAAAATTACAGGAATAGTTAATGGTGAGTTAGAATTTCAATTAAAAAGAAAGATCGACAACCGATTGACAGAGAATACTCGGTCAGGGTGGACTAATTATTTTGGTTTGGTAATCATCTTTCACGTATTAGCAATTGGATGGTTAATAATTTGGGGGATACTTTTAATTCCGTTTTACGGTGTTGGGTTCATTTTATTGGCAATTGTACCATTTAAAATTTGGTTGACTAAGTCTCTTTCATCATACAACAGAAGCGCTCGAAAACTTGAAATTTTTCTCATTATCATGAGTATAATGATATTTAACCTGCATAGTTTGATCTATACAATGCCCCTTCTTACGGAATTCCTTATCGTATATTTAGAACCCATGGTGCTAATTAGTATAATGTCTGATTATACAATATTTCGAATTCCCTTTGGAATCCAATTTCAAAATAATCTATCCATTTCACTTATTATACCAATATTTCAATTATACGTACTTCTTTTTCATAAAGAATCAGTTAAGAAGTTTCAAAGTTATAATTCAATTAATAAAAGAGTAAAACCAGCACATACCGATCGTCCTTTGGGGCGAGAAGGGTATTGATGTGGTCATGGTCATCTTCGGAAGGCACAAACGAGTCTGTGCTTTTTGAGTAGCAATAAGTCCTAACAAGGTGCTATATATTGATTGCTCAATAAGGCTACAATTTACAATATTGAATATTGTAATTTTCATAAGTCGGATGATGTATAAAATAAAGTATAAAATTATGCATTTTCGTAAAAAATTTATATAATTAATGAGTATAACACTAGTATTTTATTATTTCTTGATTTTTTTATGGCCAAACGAATGTAATGCAAATTATCAAGTTTAAATACAAATGGCCAAAACTGAGCCTTGATATGACTAAAAGCATTTTTTATGGAATGAACCGAAAATTTGTGCGAAGATTAATCACGATTGGGTTAATTTCTATGATATTTCTACAATTAAATAGCCAATTAGGAATCCAAGTCATTGCTCAAAATGAAAACATCGAACATGTAGTGACTATTGATGCAAATCAATTTGATGATGATGAATTTGATAGTGTCCATAAATTTAATGAAACCGTAGTAATGTCACTTGATCGAACCGATCAACAAGTAAATTTTTATGATTTTAATGATCCAGATAATCCTTCCAAGATATCAAATGTCACCGTTAATGGGTTAACCATTATCAACAAAATGTGATAGTTGATGAAAACCATGTATATTTAACCACTCGAAAAGGTGAATTGTGGGGGAAATATAATAAGGATCCTTATAACTACCTTTCAATCTTTAACAAAGATATTCAAAATTTCACCCTCATAAATGAATTCAGAGTGTCAGGAGAACCAATTGAAACAATAATAAAAATTCATAATTATTTATATGTTGGAAGCAGATATAATTTGAGTATCATTGATGTAAGTGATATTAACAATATTCAACTTGTAGATAATTTGGAAGTTGATATAAATGATGAAACACAGCCGGTTCTAACTTGCGGAATTAAGTCTGATTTGTCAGTCCTATATATTATTCGACACGAAAGGGCTACTCCTACAGGACCATCAACATTGCACACATATCTTAGTGCGATTGATATTTCCGATAAATCCTCAATTTCCATATTAAGTAGCTTTGAGATTTTCGAATTGCCGTTCAATTGTAGGTTATATGATAACAAAATAATCACAGGAGGAATAATTTTATCTAAAATATACAATGTTTCCGATATTGAAAATATACAAGAAACGGCACAATTTCCAGAATTAAAATGGGTTTATGGACTCGAAATTAAAGGATCCTATGCATTTATTGCTCACAATCCTAATATAACAATAATTGACTTGAAAACCGATCGAAATGTTACAAAATATGCAGGTGATGGGAATTGGAGGTTTAATAATTTAATTTTACAAAACCTTGGTACTACAACAGAACCACTAGTTTATCCAATTGTCGCAGGAGGAAGTAAATTGCATATATTCAATACAACTAATTTTGAATTCGAATGTGAGGTGCCTACAGTTTTTATTGATCATACTATCACAGATACTATAACTGAAACGACTACTGAAACTCAAACGACTATCGATTATGCGACAATTACTGAAAGTACTATTACAACACAAACAATTGTCGAGTATGAAACAACTACTAAAAATATCCCAATTACAACAACCCAAACAGATGTTTTAACTACAACAAAGGAAGGGACAAAAACAATTACAGCTTCAGATAATAATTCAGCAGCTTCCACAACTTCAGATTCTATTTTCGAATTTAATCCAGTGATGTTTATTGGCATTTTAGTTTTAATTATAAACGTGAACTCTTACAAAAAGAAGCGATAATAATAATTGTTTTTGATCATCGATGACACCAGGACGGAAATCTCTTCTACTTCAAAAGGCTAAGAATTCAAGATATCTTTTCGATAAAATATTGTAACCATCAAAATCAAAACATTTTTGATTAATCAATCCAGATATCCCTCAAAATCCTCAAAAACAGTTTGTTAGCTATTTTTCACTTGTTTTCTAGATTGTTTCATTATGACATCCTGAATACTCCCCTGGAGCTTGCACACACCGCCCGTCGCTTGAGGCAAGAAGGGTATTGATGGGGGCTGTGATCACTTTCGAGAGGTCGCAGACGAGTCTGTGCTTTTTGAGTAGCAAGAAGTCGTAACAAGATGCTTTGTGGGAGAGAAGGTACGGCAGATCACCTCCTGAATTTGGACCCGCGTAGCAATATGAGGGACCTTCTTTTCCTTTTAGTTTAATTTTAGTGTTAATTAAAACCCGAGGTTGATTTACTTGATAACGAGTGTGCGAAGAAAAATGTCTGTAAAAGACAGCCATCTCAATATGGTAAGCCAGAAAATATTTTTGGAAAATAAAATAGTATGTGATACTTACACACTAGAAATCTTGCTTGGTAGTTGAACGTGAACTTTTTTTCAAATTAAATTTGTTCAAGACGTTAACTATGGTTTTCAAATTTTTACTGAACTAAGTTTATTTCTAATTTATCAATCTGTCTATTTAATTTTCTCGGACTTTGATTCCCAAAGTTGTTTGCTCATTTATATATCAAGTCTAATAAAGTTTACACATGAATAATGTTAAATTTGTTCTTAGAGAGACTAATCGAGGATCAACTAAATTATTTACTTTTGTTATATTTATGAATTTGCTTTTAGTATTACTTATGGCAATTTTGGGGTTGATACTTTTAGGTACTTGGTTTGCATTTTTCGGTTTAATCTTATTAGTATGTGCATTAATAAAAGGATTACTCACGATTGGATTGATACGTTTTGATGAAGGGTCACAAGTAGTTGATGCGATTCTATCCCTCGTACTTTATGTTCTTGTAGTGATGATTAATTTAGCTTCAACAAATTCTTCTTATCTCACAATGTTTTGGTTTAGCTTTCTTTTTATGCAATTTTGTATTCTTATATTTCACCCAGCCACTGTTAGACTATTTCATAAAGAACATCTCGGAATTAATTCGATTTCAGATCTTACAATATGAGTGCTGAAAAATATGTTTTTCGTGAAATATCTAATTTATATTTCCCATATCCTGATTCAACCCTTTATTAATTTATACGAAACTATTTTCTGGAAAAGAATTAAAACTGATGTTGATAAGGAAAAAGATAAATTTATTCTTACTCCTGAAGTTGAGCCAAAAGAAAAACTGGGTTTGTTTCTTATTCACGGAATTGGTTCACATCCTCATGTGTTCATCAATTATATTCAGAATGTAATTAATGCAGGTTTTTATGTGTACGGGGCGTTACTCCCAGGTCATTTTACTTCTCCAGCTCATCTAGCAAGAGTTAGAAGAGATGCTTGGATTGATTCTATCCTAGATCAATATGATGTCTTTTCCAAACAGGTTGACAAAGTAGTAATTATAGGTCATTCTTTAGGTGCAATCATTGCTTTAGACCTTGCTACTAAAAGGAAAAATTATGGTTTAATTGTAATTGCTGCACCTATTATTCCAAAGGCATTTTTATTGAGGGTCGCTAAACCGATAATATTTCTCTTAATTTACACCTTCAAGTATTATGTTTTTTCACCAAAGAAAATACAACACTTGTTGATAAGGAAAAAGATAAATTTATTCTTACTCCTGAAGTTGAGCCAAAAGAAAAACTGGGTTTGTTTCTTATTCACGGAATTGGTTCACATCCTCATGTGTTCATCAATTATATTCAGAATGTAATTAATGCAGGTTTTTATGTGTACGGGGCGTTACTCCCAGGTCATTTTACTTCTCCAGCTCATCTAGCAAGAGTTAGAAGAGATGCTTGGATTGATTCTATCCTAGATCAATATGATGTCTTTTCCAAACAGGTTGACAAAGTAGTAATTATAGGTCATTCTTTAGGTGCAATCATTGCTTTAGACCTTGCTACTAAAAGGAAAAATTATGGTTTAATTGTAATTGCTGCACCTATTATTCCAAAGGCATTTTTATTGAGGGTCGCTAAACCGATAATATTTCTCTTAATTTACACCTTCAAGTATTATGTTTTTTCACCAAAGAAAATACAACACTATGAGGACTTAGGGGTGGAGGTTTATCACAAACACCCGTTTCGGACATTTGACGAGATGTTTAAAATGGCAAAAGAGATAGAACCGAATCTTGGTAAGATTTCAAGTCCAACACTTCTAATTATAGGTGATAAAGATGAACTCGTTAGTAAAAGAACTCACGATTTGCTAAGAGGCAAACTCAAATCTGAGTTAATTTATGAATGGGTTGCCCCCCATGCAACTCACGCAATTGTTGATACGTCAGAAATAAAGCAATTTAATGATCATCTACTTGATTTTATTATGAATCAATGTATGGGTCAGAACTAACATTGTAGTTTACAGACAATCACAATATCTACCAATAAAATGAATATTCAAACCTAATCTTTTATCGATTGACTGACCATGAACGTATTTGCTTCTCATTTTTTTTGAGAAAAACAATATCAAACTCTTTGATTTCCAAAGTCCAATTAGTCTTTATAAATTAAGACTGGAATCTTATTGAATATGAAAAAGATTAATTCTGACGTTGTTGATAATAATACTATTCTCAGTGGGTTTGTTATGAAGGCTTGCTATATGATTTGGATAATGAATTTAGCTACTCATAGCCGATTGATCGAGGGGGGGTTTAAGTTCTATGACTGAGATTTTGGGAAAAGTGCTGGTCACAGGAGGTTTCGGCTTTCTTGGACAACATTTAATGCATTTATTATTAGAAGAAAATAAGACAAAACAACTTGATCGTGATATAATTGTTCTGGATCTTAATGAAAATAAGTCTATGTATCAATATGATTTTGAATCTATAGAAGTGAAATTAATAACCGATGTTGATATTTCCTCGCCAGGTGATATTGACCACTTTTTCAAAGATGTTGAAACAGTTTTTCATTTGGCAGCATTGATACGCTATGGAAGAAGAAATCGGGATATGCTTGATCGAATAAATATATTAGGAACACAAGAGGTGATCCAGGCTTGTAGAAAAAACAAGGTCAAAAATTTGATCCACATTGGATCAATTGCAGTAGTGGGTTATGATAAGAAAGGAATTACGCTTGGTACTGAAGAATCAAAAATCAATTGGGAAAAAGATTCATCATCCTACTATGGTTATTCTAAGAAAAAATCAGTAGATCTAGTATTACAGTGTGCTGTTGATGATTTAAGAGTTGTCGTAGCACATCCTGGAATAATGTTGGGCCCTGGGGATCTGAAAAGCCTCCCCCTGTATCAAATTGGTAAATATAGAATTTCTGCAGCTCCTGGTGGAGGAACTAATTTTATAGATGTTCGGGATGTTGCCCGTGGATTGATTAGTCTACAATATCTTGGAGAACCCGGATCAGAATATCTCTTGACATCACACAATAGAACACACAAAGAACTATTCAAATTAATTGCCAAGCACTTTGGTAAAAAATCCTATGTAGCTCAGATCCATTCCTTTGTTGGAATAATTATCTCACCAATTGTAGGTTTATTGGAGTTTGTCATGCCAAAATCGTCAATGTTAAGTAAAGAAGGAACTGTTAAAGCATTTCACAAACGATTCTTTTCAAATGAAAAAGCCAAGAAAGAGTTGGGATGGAGACCTGAATATTCATTAGAGCAAACAATTGAGGAAGCTGTAGTATGGTTAGAGTCTGAAGGTAAATTGTAATGGTGAAAGTATTAATAACAGGTGCGACAGGATTTTTGGGCGGTGCGCTAGTTGCTAGATTATTAAATGATGGAATAGAAGTAGCAGCACTTGTTAGAAACCCTGAAAAAATTGAAAATCACGGAATTGCTGTATACCAAATAGATCTAGAAAATTTAGTAGAATTGAAAGAGATCATTATTCAAAATAAATTAATCGATTCTAATACTACTGTAATTCATTGTGCTGCAGTTCTTGGAGCTGCACAAGCTTCAAAAAAAACATACATAAAAATTAATGTCGAAGCAAGTTTCGCCCTTTTTGAAATATCTAATCAACTTAAAGCAAACAAATTTGTCTTCATAAGCTCAATGAGTGCTGCAGGGCCAATTGGCAGTTTAGAAGACCCAATCACAGAGGATATGATTGGTAAACCACGGTCCTATTATGGATGGAGTAAATATGAAGCTGAACAAAATATGATAAATTATTTAGAAAGGACAATTCCATTGATAGTAGTTCGACCACCTGTTATTTTTGGACCGGGTATGAACCCAAAATCTGGAGCAGCATTGCTATTTAACGGTTGTAAAAGAAGGATTTTCGGAATTATTGGTGGAGGAAATAATTATATTAATTTAGTGTACATTGATAATCTAGTTAACGGTATAATTGTCTGTGCAGATAGTGTGACTGTAGGATATGAAATTTTCTTTATATCAGACAATGTACCATATCGTGTAATGGAGATTATTGATCGGATTAAGGAGGAATTAAAAACCAATACAATGATTATTAAATTCCCATATTTGCTCCTTTTACCATTCGCATGGTTAACTGAGAAATTCGGTAAATTGATTAGAAGAGATATAGGGTTTAATGTCGAACTTGTCAAAGGCATGGCAACCTATGCTTTCTTATTTTCGATTTACAAAGCTAAAAAGGCAGGGTATAATCCTAATATATCCTTAGATGAGGGAATCAAAAAGACTGTTAATTATCTTTCAAGATAATAACTTGATAAGGTTTGAAGTTTTAATCCAACAATCGCTGATTTGATTGTCAGTCCGAAAACCGCTGAACTCAGCTTACACAAAACGCCCGGCGCTTGAGGTGAGAAGGGTATTGATGAGGCTGTGATCACTTTCGAGAGGTCGCAGACGAGTCTGTGCTTTTTGAGTAGCAAGAAGTCGTAACAAGGTGCCTTGTGAGAAAAGAAGGTGCGGGCGGATCACCTCCTAAGTTTGGACCCCCGCAGCAATGTGGGGGACCATCTTTTCCTTTTAGTTTAATACTGTTTAACACAGTTTAACCCGAGGTTGATTTACTTGCTAACGAGTGTGCGAAAATATAAAAAAATATTAAATGTTCGTAAAGGACAGCCATCCAACATGGTACTACAGGACCTATTTTTATGAAAATGAGAATATAATTTGTATAAATTACGCACTAGAAATTTTGATAGTAGTTGATTTTGTTTTAATTTTTTAATTTTTTTCTATTCGATTTTTCTTTACGTTAACTATGATTTTCTAATAACTAGGTTTCAATACCTTCGACTGAATTTTTCGGAGGTTTCAGTATTATTTTCTAAAATGATTAAATGATCCTTCTCCAAATTTAAGTCAAAATTGTTAATCAATAATGTTATTCGAGGAATCACATTTTCATCAATCCGTTTTTCAACTTTGACGTAAATTATACTTGGGTTATCAAATCTTCCAATATTTAGAAAATCCTCATCATAGGTTATCAGAATTCTTCCAAGCTCGCAAGTTTTGGCATACACTTCACCATTTCGTAAGGATTCACAATTAAGAATTCGTAAATTTGTAACATCATGGCCCATAGAAATCAGAAGTTGCTCTACTTTTCTTGTGACGTTATTATCGAGGAGAAACTTCAACTCTTTTTATCTCCGTTCCCTTTATTTTTAATTTTGCATAATTAATGGCAGCAGAAATATCTTCTCGAGTCAAGACTTCAAAAGCTTCTAAGATATCCTCAAAAGATTTTCCTTCTTCAAGCCATTCAAGAATTAACCAGATAGCAAACCTTTTTCCTTTTATATGTGGTTGTCCTCCACAAATTTCAGGATGAAATGCTATTTGAGGAGCAAGGTCTGTTACTTCCATATCTAAATTATTGTTATTCTCATTTAAAACAGTTTCAATTAATAATCTTTTGAATTTGTAATTAACCCTAGAATTTGTAGATTTTTGAATTGTTAGAATTGTGTATAAACAGGATTAAGAAATCAATGATCAGAATACCTAGCGAGGATGATTCATTATGACATCCTGAATACTCCCCTGGGGTGGATTCTGGTGGTTTACCAATTGGATTATCAACTGTACCAATTGTACTAGCTTTGTTGAATTTCTCTCTACTTTCCATTACAAAAGGAAATATGAGTAACAAAAATATCAATCAATTAACAAAACTTATCTAAGCCAATATTTGTTTAATCACTTCTATTAGTATTGAATACTATTAAAAAAATAAATATAGAATACTATTAATACTCCAAGGTACAGAATTCGCCCTATAATTCTAATATATTGTATTCTATTTGGATATTTTATATTATAATTACTTTCATCTATAATATGATTTGCCATAAACATGAGAAGATTCAACAGTAGAAAAATAGTCATTAATTGTGTTAATAGAGATAAATTTGTATCAGCATGAAAGTATACTGAACCAATTACAATAAGTATTGAAAACATCAATATTTTATAAAATTGCTTACTACTTTTTATTTTGAATTTGAACGTATTTTCCTTCTTATTCAAATCATATTCCTCATTTTGTAAAACCATTAAAATTCACCCTAAAACCTTATGTTTGTCCATTACCAAAATGTTAAGTCATGATCCATATAGTCATAGACCAAAAGGATCATGCTTGACATAACTACCGCTATTTGGACCCCCGTAGCAATATGGGGGACCATCACTTTCTTTTTACTTTGTAAACATGAGGAGATTTACTTGATAACGAGTGTGCGAAAATATTAAAAAATATTAAATGTCCGTAAAGGACAGCCATCCAACATGGTACTACAGGAACATTATTTGAAAAACAATAATTGATGTATAAATTACACACTAGACATCTATTTTAGTAGTTGATTTTTTTTTATCTTTTTTTTATTAATTTTCTGATGATTACGTTATAGTAAATTTTGTGATTAAATGAGGGATATTGTTTATAGTTGTTCAGATAATATTCAGCTTCATTTCTATATATCACTTATGAGATTCAAGATTATCAAGACTATGTTTGATGTGTTCATTGAGGGTTTCCGCTTGGGGAAAATTAGGATCCTTCATCATAAATAGATCTAATTTCACCTTTGCTTCATCGTATTCTCCATTGTAAAATAATGTTAGGGCGTATTGAAAAAGGAAATCAAGTTTTTTCTCAATAATAGCTTCACCATAAGTATCTATCATTTGTTGTAAAGTTTTCATTGAGCCTGCATGGTCTTCTAATCTTGTCTGAAACATAGATTTTGCAATAAAATAATCTTCAGTTGGATAAAAGGAAATAGCTTGATCAATTAAATTCAGAGCTTCTTCTGATTTTCCCTCCCTGCCTGAAAGATAAGTTCCTTGGGTCATTAATAATTTACCTTTGATCTCATTATCCTTACAAATTGCAAGTAATCTTTTTGATACTTTAGTAATATATTCTTCATTTTCAGTTTTCATTAGAGATAGAATAAGATGGTCCCAAGCTACAGTGTTATCGGGCTCAAGATACACCAATTTTTCAAGTACTCGTGCGGAATCAACAAAATCTGATTGATTTAAATATATTAAACCCAAATTTCTAAGAACAATTCGATGGGTTGGAAAAGGTTGAAGTGCTTCTTCATAAGTCTTTTTCGCCAAAACATTTTTTTTCTGAAGTCCATACATCTCAGCAAGGTTAACTCTATTCTCAATTTTTTCAGGCATTTTAATAATAGCAGCTTTCATCATGGATATTCCCTTATCTTCTTCATTGTTACTAAAGAAACATCTACTTAGTAGTGCCAAATAATCAGCATTTGAAGGGTCTGAATCTGAGAGAAATTTAGCGATTAAGAGAATTTTAGGATTTAAACTAGTTGAAATAGATAAGTTTACCATATATGATAATATCGTATCAGGAGTTATACCAGGGTCATCTGAATTTAATATTAGCTTGAATATTTCATGAGCTTCCGAATATTGTTCAGTTTTGATACATGTCAGACCTTTGACTAACAATAGTCTCGTTGCATCAGGGAAAAGTGATAACCCTAAATTTAACGTATTAATTGCTTTTTCATAATTTCCCTCATTGATTAAAAATGAAGAATAAAATGTGATTCCGTAAATATTATTAGGATCTTTGTCTAAAATTGATTTGATCTCTTCCATTGCACTCTCATGGTTTCCAGAAGTTTCTAGGACCAAAGCATATTTGGCATAGGTTTCAAGATCGATTGAACCACTTGACATAGCAATTATTTTCTCATATGTTGTTATTGAACTCGTATAATCTTTATCATCATAAAGAATATTTGCATAGTAGCTTAATAACTTTATATCATCGGGTTTTTTCTCTAATAAGTAATGAATTAATTCACTTGCGGCCTCTTTGAACTCTTCACGTCTCAATTAATTTAGCATTAATTCAACAGCATTTTCATTCATTTGCTGCATTTTCCCTATCAACCCCTCAATATTTGAATAATTACCGGTCCCTAGATTTAATTTTATTCCGAAAGCCGAAATTTTAATTAGGTCTTCTGGAGATAATTGTGTTGAATTGAGATTTGACAATAGATTTGCAGCTTCGTTGTATTTCTTCTGAATTAAATAAATTCTAATTAATTCAATTTGAGCAGGGAAATAATCCCGTTTCACTCTGATTACTTGATATAAATTTTCTAAAGCTTCATCTATTCTCCCCAAATATACTAATGTTCTAGCTCGAATTGAATACAAACTCGGATCTGGAAATTTTTGCAATGTACTGTCAATAGCTTTCATTGCATTATTGTGATCTTTTGCTTTTGTATTAGCCATGATATTTGCGAAATAATATTCAGGACCTGGAAGAATACCCAAAATCCTCTCACCTTTTGAAAGGTGAAATTTTGACAATTTATAGGAGTGCGATTGCAAATACAAAAATCCTAAATCTATATGAGCAATGGCATTATTTTCATCCTTAGCTAATAAATCTAGATAAGCTTCAATTGCGGGCCAAATTAATTCTGCCCTTTTTAGTAGCATTGCTCTGCCCATTTGAACAAACAAATTATCTGGGTATTCTTTCATAGCTCTATCAGCAATGTCTAGAGCTCCTTGAATATTTCCTTTTTCTAATTCTTTATCTGCCATTTTCATCAATTCAACTGTTTGGTCTGCTTTTGGTTGTCGAGATTGATAGTTATTTCCCTTTGCAGGGTGTGGTTGTTGAGTAGGTTGGGAAGAATCTTCCGCTTGTAAAATTTTATTATTAGAAGTAGTATTGCCTGTATCTACATTTTGTTGATTTTGAGCAACTTCTTTTTTGTTTTTGCTTATAAATTGTTTCACTTGATGTTCAGATGGTTCCAAAATAGGTTGAAGAATGGGATAAAGCTTGTTCAAAAATTCTTGAGCTAATTTGATCTGAAGCTCATCATTAATTTCTTGATTTGGATTCCGTAATGCAATTAATAAATTTAAATCAAAGAAATCCGAAAATGGTACAATATCTCTATGAAGCTTACCATGGTGCTTTGCATCGTTTGATTGATTAACTATATAAAAGGATCCATTTGTCAATTCATTCATAAACCATTTTGAAAAACCCTCCCATGACCTTTCATAATTTTTTGAGATCATTGATGCATTCACAAAACTGTGTTCAGGTTCATTAATCCATTTATGAATAACTTCTTTCTGAGCTGATGTTGATTTCAATTTTAAATATGATCTCATATAAGACCAAATATCAGCTCTAATTATTGGATCTGTTAGATCATTCATAATATCATATGGCAAATCCAAAAAGTTACTTGGATGCTGTTGAACGTCTCCATGTTTGTTAGAATAGTGGACCCTTGTGTTTGAAAAGAAAAGGAGTAGCTCTTGTGCAGATAAATTAGGAGGTTGTTCTTTTTCAAAATTAATACTCTTTCCTTTTTCACTATAATAGATTTTTGCACGAGGAAACTTAAACTCTACATTGTATTGCGGTAATGGTTCAAGTTGCTCAATCGGGTTTATTGTCCCATGTACACCCATTTCTCGATTAGCATTATGCCGTAGCGTTGATATATAATCTCTTTTGACCCTTCCCCTCTTCTTAACTTTTCCACCTCGTTTTTCTACATAATACGTTCCAAACATAAATAAAATCATCAGCCCAACAAATGAACCAAATATCCACATAAAAAATATCCAGCTAAACCTAGTGTACTCAATTATAAAAGGATCCATTTGTCAATTCATTCATAAACCATTTTGAAAAACCCTCCCATGACCTTTCATAATTTTTTGAGATCATTGATGCATTCACAAAACTGTGTTCAGGTTCATTAATCCATTTATGAATAACTTCTTTCTGAGCTGATGTTGATTTCAATTTTAAATATGATCTCATATAAGACCAAATATCAGCTCTAATTATTGGATCTGTTAGATCATTCATAATATCATATGGCAAATCCAAAAAGTTACTTGGATGCTGTTGAACGTCTCCATGTTTGTTAGAATAGTGGACCCTTGTGTTTGAAAAGAAAAGGAGTAGCTCTTGTGCAGATAAATTAGGAGGTTGTTCTTTTTCAAAATTAATACTCTTTCCTTTTTCACTATAATAGATTTTTGCACGAGGAAACTTAAACTCTACATTGTATTGCGGTAATGGTTCAAGTTGCTCAATCGGGTTTATTGTCCCATGTACACCCATTTCTCGATTAGCATTATGCCGTAGCGTTGATATATAATCTCTTTTGACCCTTCCCCTCTTCTTAACTTTTCCACCTCGTTTTTCTACATAATACGTTCCAAACATAAATAAAATCATCAGCCCAACAAATGAACCAAATATCCACATAAAAAATATCCAGCTAAACCTAGTGTACTCAATTATAAAAGGATCCATTTGTCAATTCATTCATAAACCATTTTGAAAAACCCTCCCATGACCTTTCATAATTTTTTGAGATCATTGATGCATTCACAAAACTGTGTTCAGGTTCATTAATCCATTTATGAATAACTTCTTTCTGAGCTG
>MDVR01000011.1 GCA_001940725.1 Candidatus Heimdallarchaeota archaeon LC_2
CTTCTTCTAAACAGAGGAAGACCGGAAAAGTTAGAAGCGTACCGAAAGACCTTAGCGGTTGTCCTACCCTGTTAATTCAGGAATGCTGGTAATCAGTTCACGGACTGAAAATGGTCTGCCAGTAGTTAAAGATCACGGGAATGCTGTCTTTGTTGATCCCAGCAGGATGAGAAGCAGAAGGAAGCACCGTTCCAATTGAACAGAACCTATTTCAATGGAACCATTATTGTGTAAAAACAAAAATGGGAAAGTGATGGCGACATCGGATATAGGGTTGCAGAACGTGAAGTAATCATTTTCTTTGATATTAGAAAATGTATACAAAAAATGATCATACAATTTATAAATACATAATATTAAATAAATCAATGGAACTCGTCAAAATGAAGGAAAGTGGGGATTTTAGCCTCGAGGACCTAATGTCAATCCCAATATTAACTAATCCGGAGCTAAGTCCAAATGGAAAGACTTTGGCATATGTAAGTAATGAAACAAAGAAATTTGAACTTTATACAATGGATATTTCCACCAACTCTAAACAAAAGATTACTTCGGGAGAATTTTCCGAGGGTTTGTTAGTTAACTATTGTTGGGTAAGCAATGATGAAATCATTTTTACCAAAGATAAAGATGGAGATGAGAAGAACAATCTATTTTTGTTAAATTTGAGAACAAAAGAAATTGATCAATTGACAGACACACCTGAATTTCCAGAATATATTATGAGCGTTTCTAATGAAGGTAAATGGGGTTACTTCACAAGTACAAGGGATGGGCAATATAATCTTTATAAAATTAATATTGCGACTAAAGAAGTAAAACAATTAACTGTATATGAAAGGCCAATAGGATTCGGAGCAGCTATTTTATCTCCTGATAATAATTATCTTGCTTATACGGCAAATGAGGAAAATGATGTTAATAATCAGGACATCTATCTATACAATACAAATACTGATGAGATTGAAAAAGTCCTACAAGTCTCAAACAATAGCAGAGAGACTTTTGCATGCTGGAATATTGACGGATCGAAATTCGCTTTTTCAACTGATGTTAATGGAATAAATCAATGTGGATTGTTTGACATGGAAAGTAAAAAACACATCCTATTAGGGGATGGCGAATTAGAAGAAAACCCTAAAGCATTTTTAGATAATGGTGATAAGTTGGTATGCCTTCGAAATCAAAATGGGTCTGTTATGCCAATAATGTACAATCTAATTAATAATGAGGTAATTGAGTTTGACTTCCCTTCAGGTTTTTCATTATCAATTTATCCAGGTACTTTGCCGTTTGTAAAACTATCAGAATTTGAAGTAATTATTGATTTTACATCAACCATCAATAACAATAGATTCTACAAGTTAGATATTAGGGATGGGACAAATTCTAAGATTGTTGACTTACCAAGTGGGAATGTTAATCAAAAATTATTAATAAAAGCTGAACATATTTGGTATCTTAGTTCAGATGGTAAACAAGTTCCAGCGATATTATACAAACCTCGAAATTTTGATCCTTCAAAAAAGTATCAAGGTTTAATTATCCCACATGGAGGACCCACAAGCCAAGCTACAATGGGATTTGTCCCACAAAGACAAATTTGGGCTGATAGAAATGTTGTTGTATTATATCCAAATTTTCGTGGTTCTACAGGATATGGTAGAAAATGGCAGGATAGCAATATAGGAGATATTGGGGGTATGGATTTTGAAGACTGGACATCGGGGGTCGATTTTTTGGTTAATCATTGCAATGTTGATAGGGATAATATCGCCATTTTTGGTATTAGTTATGGGGGATATGCTACCATGTTAAGTCTGACAAAAAAGCCGAGTTTATGGAAAGCAGGTTGTGCATGGGTAGGAATTTCTCATTGGTTGAATATGTACGAAAAAAGTATGCCACATTTTAAGAATTATATGATCCAGTTATTTGGTGATCCCAGTAAAGAAGAAGTTCGAAATTTAATGAATGAGAGATCACCTTTGAATTATATTAAGAATATAAAGGCACCTATTTTGTTAATGCATGGGGTAAATGATCCAAGATGTCCTGTTGATGAGTCGAGGAATTTTCGAGAAAAATTGATAGAAAATGGCAAAATTGAAGGGAAGGACTTTGAATACGTTGAATTTGGAGAAGAGGGGCATACTGCAATGGGTGACTTGGATAAAGATCTCAGGTCTTTTAATATGGTTTATGACTATTTCTACAAAAAGTTTAACGAATAAAATTCATTCTGACACTCTGAATTATATATAAAATAACTTTAAAAATCAATCCTTATATTATAGTAAGTTTTCAACAAAACGTGTCATCCGGAAAATTCCGCTTACTCACGATCATTTGTTTACTAATTCTTGTTTTTCAAACGAGTAGTCAACAAATTACTGCAAACCAGCTGAACCTACCACGATTGAACTCATTTCAGACTACAATCTTTGGGGATGCAGGAAATGATATACTAATAGGTTCCAATGATAGACTATCAATTTTGGATCATGATTTTCGAGTAAATTCTGGTAGTGCAGATCTGCTCTATACCAATGAAAATAATCGATTACCACTTGGAAACTTTGATTCAAGTAGTTCTCCGTTCCAATTGTTTAATCATGGTCTAAATCATTTTATTAATGATACAAATGAAAACCTGAGAATTGATTTTGAAACACATTTCTATGATTTATTACTTCTTAATGAGCAAGATTTGAATAATACTAATTTAGTTGAAGATGTTTTATTATTTGATGATGAATATTATGGATTACAATTCGAAGTGTCTGAACAAGATGTTATGAAACCGCTAAGTATAGCAACAGGGATTCAAAATAGCAGAGATAATTTTGATTTCGATTTCCATCTTCAAACTCCAAGTGGTACTATTCAAACTCTCAGATCATTATTACCAAGATTTGTTGATACTCTTATCCCATTTGTTCCGTATGAAAATGGGACATATACCCTATTTGTACAACCCAGAGATGGTGATGTTGTTCTAAATCATTTTGCAATACTCAATAACTTTCCTGTTGAAGAAGTAGACAATGGGTGCATCAAAACTTATAGAGGAACTAGGACTGACGTGAATTTTTACAAACCAAGAGTAATGTATCCATTACCTGTGACAACAGATGCATTTGTCGGAACTGATATTAATGGACAACAGGGATCGGATATTCTTACCACAGATTTACTATATGATCCGATTATTGGTGATCCAGTAGGAAATATTGAAATCAATGGATACACATATCAAGATCCCATAATTCAAGATATAGATAATCATGGAGAAATGTTTGGATCTTCAGATATTCGAGTTCATACACCATTTGCACCTTTTGGAGGATCTGTTTTTTCAGGCCCTCAAACATCTCTTCATAGAGGAGATACTATCATTTCAACAATATTAACACCACCCGATGAAAGTAACCCATCTGTAAGAAAACAAAAATCAGATATTGGAATACCAAAAGGTTATGAAATTGAAATTGGGTTTTGGTGGGAATTTACACCATTAGAAGAATTGGACACAGGTTCAAATATTAATTTATTTAATCAAAATAGAGACTTCTTTTTGAATTTAGATGCAGATATGATTTTAGGAATGAATGATTCAGTCACAGATGAGTTTACAGGAGGAATTAATTCTGATGCTATATTTACAGATATACATACTGGTGAGACACACTTCTTTGATGCTAGGAACAACGATATACTAAATTTCAATAATAAAAGACTTGATATGCTACCAGCAGGAAATTATTCTGTTGAAGTTAGTGGATCTAACAATGCTTGGGTACAAATCAACTTATTTGAGTACAAGCTTTTCAACGGTAATGAAGAGACTATCACTCAAGATGTAGGTGATATATCTATCTTTGAAATTCCTGCAAATGGATTTTTGTTTGATGCTTTTAATTTCACCTACATAAGGACAGGTGGCTCAAATATGAGTTCTTCATTCACCACCTCAATATATGATTCATCAGGTGGCAGAATTAATACAGATCAATTCACATGGGATCATTATGCAAATTTTGTTAATTTCACCCATGTAGAAGGTATCACTGATGAATTTGCTGGAGGGGTAAGTAGAGGTGGCACTTTTCTTTTAATCCACAACACAGGAAATGACCTTTGGAACTCCTCTAAATTAGTACCGGATATACTTGAATCGGATATTGATGTTCCATCGACCTTACAAATAAAACATATAGATAATATTGAGAGATTAGAAGAAAACAACCCAAATAATGAATATTTCACAGGATCTTTAACTACTGAGCAAAACTTAAATGTAAGTAAATCTGAAATTCGAGGTTATTTTGATTACACCTCAAGTATAGGTGGAAATCGATTGATTTTGTCATCGATGAATATTACTATGGATGTTACTTTAATTCAAGAAGGAACTAATATTTGGGAAGTTACAGGATCATCTTTAAGAACTATTGATGGCGTTGATTATTATTCTGTTATTCTCGAATTTGCGACAATGTTTCCAACTGATTTTGTTATAGAAGTTATTTTCACACCATCGGCAAATGGTAACACATTCAATGGAACTTATTCAGCAGTTATTGAACATACAGATATATTCAATCTACCAGAAATTACTCTACGGACGCTTAGCTTGACTCGAATCGATAGTGATGGGGAAATACCTGAAAATATTGTCACCCAGGGCGGTGATACCGGATTTAATTTTGGAACAACTTTAGGAGTAACCGCTGGAATTGTTACAATTGGGGTGATCTTTTATGCAGTTCAAGGTAGAGGATTTAGATTTAGAAAAGAATAAATAATTTTTCAAAACAATCTATTAAAATAACAATATAGACAAAAACAAATAAATAAACATTATAATTAATTATTCTAAATAACACAGGAATGGACAACAATATTAAATTGTAGCCATTTATCTTTTATAGATATAATCTGAAGAAAATCTGTGACTTCAGAAAAACAAACACCAGGGATATTTCTAATTCTAGAATTTGATTGGCCAAAAGAAAAAACACCTGAAATGTATGAAGCAGCACGAAATCTACATAACATGATATCAAAAGCAGAATGGGTTGAAGAAATTTTCGCTGGATTCGGAGGGATAGGTGCAGGTAAAGCATCAATATGGGGATTCAAGATGTCAAAATATGCAGATTTAGATAAATTAGTGAATTCATATCGTCAAGATCAAAATGAAGTGTCGAGAGCTTATTCTAATTTTTTTAAATTGATGATAAATGTAGAAGAGAAAATTAGAGAAGAAGTTGTATTTGTGTAATATTAAAATTAGAAATAGCTAAATTACCAAACATTAGGTCGTCAAAGTCTTTAAGTAAAAATTAAAAATAATAAATCTCAGAAAAGTTGAGTCAAAGTGAGATTATTTTTAAATTTAAAATCTTAGGATGCTTTTACTGATTCTGGTAATACCACAGGTGATACATTTCCAGGCAATCTGATAACTTTGACCTTGGAAACTTCAATTATTTTTACAGGAAATACTTCTTCTACAACGGGTTGTAATTCTTTTGTAATTTCATATGAAATTAATTTGTTTACAAATGCGGGAAAGCTTAATTCTTCTACGATTTCTTCAAGTTTAGCCTTCATCACAGCACGGATTTCTTTTTTAGTTGTTGTGTGTATTCTCATTGGAGTAACAACAAATGTCTTTAGTCTAATTTTTGAGTCATCATTTAATTTCAAATTAAATATTCCTTCAACTTGAGATCTGTGATTTCGAATTTGTGATCTTCGGAAATCTCTAGATAATTCTTGTTCATGGAATTCAGTTTTGGCAACTCTTCCAGCAACTTCTGAAATTTTAAATGTTAATTGATAATTTAAGTCCTTGAATGAACCTGTTAAATCCATAAGTGAAATTTTGACTGTTCTTCCCAATACTTGATCCAGATCTGATGCAGGGGTTTCTCCTAATACTTTGTCATCAATGTATTCGGGTGTCTTTATATCAAGCCAGTTTTTGTTTTTCCATTTCTCAACACTACTTTCTTGACCTCTCCGTCTCTTTCGACCCGTTGATCTTCTTTGACTCATATATTATTATTCTCATCAAAGTGTATTATAAAATAATAGTTACTGTTCATCAAAATTTCTTTTGATATTAACACTAATCCCATTAGTAAACATTATTTTTTACTTTCAGCTAAATTTTGCCATTCTTCTTTGGGAAATCTAGTATCCATTTTTTCATTTTCTTCCCTCCACGCACTTTCTAAATCAACGTTCGCCAAATATGCAAGTTGTAGAAATAAATTAAATGCTTGACCAAATTCTTCATTCAAATTAGTTTTATTTTCTTTATGACCAATCCCTGTCACTTTGTATTTTTCTTCATAAAGGAAGTGTGACACAATTTCACCAAGTTCTTCTATTAAATGTGAGAATACTTGAGTGGCGTTAAAACGATCCCATTTCCTATCCAAAATGGTTTTTACCTGAATTTCTTGTATTTGTTTCAAATCCATAATTCCGATTCATTGAAAATATTGTTTGAAACTTATTATGGAAATAGATTTCTTTGTTACAATAATCAATTCATTTCGCCATTATCGTTGCTTTGTTTAGGAATTTTTATTTTGAAGTAAGACAAATACAATATTGAGCCAATGATAGGATCGAAATCGAATTCAAGACATGTAGATCCTCTAAAGGTTCCGAACAATATTTCAATTTTGGTTGAAAACCTAAAAAAGTATTATACTAAGAACGATCGAGAAATCCGAGCAATAGATGGAATAAATTTTGATGTTAAGAAAGGTGAATTCTATTCAATTATTGGTAGGTCCGGATCAGGAAAAACAACTTTACTAAATCTCCTAGGTGCAATGGAAAGACCAAATTCAGGCAGAATAGCGATAGGAAGTCAAACTTTAAATAATTTATCAGAAAAAGAACTAACACAAATTAGAAGGAAGAAAATTGCAACGGTGTATCAAAGCTATAATCTCATTCCTGTATTATCTGCATTTCATAATATTGAACTACCCCTATTACTAACTGGAATGAATAAACAGGAAAGAAAAGAGAGAGCTGAAAAATTGTTAGACATTGTCGGACTAATGGATAGAATTGATCATAAACCAGATGAATTGAGTGGAGGGGAAAAACAACGAGTAACAATAGCTAGAGCCTTGGCTAATAAACCAGAAATAATTTTTGCAGATGAACCTACTGGAGACTTAGATAGTGAAATTGGAAAAGAGATTATTGATTTAATTGAAGGTATAAATCGGGATTTGAAGACTACAATAATTTTAGTAACACATGATCGAGAACTTGCCAAAAGAGCTGATCGAATAATGGAATTGAGAAAAGGAAAAATATTGAGTATTCAAGAAGGGAACGGTAATAAAATTAGAGCCAACGAGGTAAATACTAGAATTGCAAGAGATCCATCTTATTATTGAGTTCCACCTCATTTGACTATAAAAAATCAATTAGCCTTAAAAGAGCAGATCTTCTAATATATTTTAATTGAATTGTGAATTCAAAATAAATTAGGTGTAAATCATGGGTGCTTTTGGTTCAACTATTGGTGGAATTATGGTATTAAGTTCTTTTGGCCTTAGTACTTTAGTCGTATGGGAATTAACTGATAATATGTTTATGATGTATTTATTCTTTATATTTGGCGTGTTTGGAGGCATAGCTCTTGGTGCGTTAAATGGACGAAAGGCTAGATCACAGCCAAAATACAAAAACGAGTATACTAGTTATGCAGGAATGTTCTTCACTGCAATTTTAGCATTAGCTGGGTATTATGCATTTTTTGCAATAGATACTATAGAAAGCAGTGTTGCAGCAGGAAATGATTATGAACCTGAAGCTGTATTGTTTTTAGCCGTAATCTCAGGATTACTTGCATTTTTGGGATTTGGACTTACTATTGCAAATTCACTAGCTGAAGAGAGATATTAGTTACCATGATCTTTTTTGTATATACACTGGATTAATATATAACAAATCACGTTCTGCAACCCTAAATCTGATGTCACCATCATACTTTCTTTCAAGTTGAAAGAGCATATTCAATTAGGTTCTGTTCAATAAGAACGGTGCATCCTTCTGCTTCTATCCCTACAGGGGTCATCAAAGGCAGTGTTTCCGTGATCTTTAACCACTGGCAGACCATTTTCAGTCCGTGGACTGAGTACCAGCGTTCCTGTAGCTTTGTTTTTTCATTAATACTAAAAACAAAAACAGGGTAGGACAGCCATTATGACGTTTCGGTACTTTTCCAACTTTTCCGGTCTCCTTTCATTGATCGAAAGAAGCGACAGGTGGATGCTTACCTAGTCCTCTTACACCTTTGGTTCCAAAGGTAGTAAGTTCAATTTGTACAATCCATGGATTGTATTAGTTATGTATTGTCAGTTATATATTTAAAAGACTGAAGATCAGAATAGCTATAAGTGATGGTTTGTATATACAAATAATATCATGCCAGCTCGTGATGGGTATCAATATTTAAGTAAATACAATATTTACGGAATTGGTTTCATGGTAATTGTCATCTTTATTGTTGCTAATATGATGTCAATTGCTGTAAACCCTTCTGAAGAAAAATTATTATTGTTATTAACCTTTATTATTTTATTTTCTTTAATCGTAATTGTATTTTTTTGGTACCAAAAAATATCTTTCTCAGAACAGAAAATCGAAGATTACTCATTGAAATAATAATCGTGTTATAGAGATTCCAAACTAATAATTTACATATCATTTTTTTTTACCACTTATTTATGCTAGATCCAAAAGTCCTCAGAGATAACCCCGAGGATATAAAAGAGAATTTAAGCAAACGTCAAGATCCGAAGTTAATGGAATATGTCGATGATTATGTAAATGTGGATATCGAGTGGCGTGATCTAAAAAAACAAAGTGAAACACTTAGAAAAACTAAAAATGAATTCTCAAAATCAATCAGAACAATGCAAGGTGACGATAAACAAGGTGCAATAAAACAAATGCAGGGAACCAATACTGATCTAGATAATGTCGAACTTCATTTGAAACAAGCAGAAGAAAAGAGAAAATGGCTTCTTGATAGAATTCCAAATCTTCTTCATAATACAGTTCCATATGGTGTAGATGACACTGCTAATCAAACACTAAGGACATGGGGTGAACTTCCGACATTCGATTTTGAACCAAAAGATCATCATGAGCTTTTGGAATTACTTGATATTGCAGAATTGGAAAGAGCTAGAAAAACATCCGGAGCTGGATTTTACTTTCTAAAAAATGAAGGAGCCATCTTAGAGTATGCACTTCTTAGATACGGAATGGAAGTAATAATGGAAAAAGGAATTTCCCTCCTTTCAACTCCTACAATGGTGAGGAAAGTAATGCTATACGGTACTGGTTTTTTACCACTTGGAGAAGAAGACATCTATAAAATTGAAGGCAAAGATTTAAATTTAATTGGAACATCGGAAGTAGCCCTTGGTGGTATGCATCAAGACGAAGTATTTCTCGAAAACGAATTACCAACTAGATATGCAGGAATTAGTAATTGCTTTAGAACAGAAGCTAGTGCCACTACTAAAGATGACAAAGGGATATTCAGAGTACATGAATTTAAAAAGGTCGAAATGTTTACTTTTACAAAACCTGAAGATTCATGGGATGAACAAGAAAGAATGCTTGAGATTGCAGAAGAAATATTCAAGGGATTAGAAATGCCATATCAAATTGTTAACATCTGTACAGGAGATATTGGAAGTGTAGCAGCTCGGAAATATGATATCGAGGTTTGGATGCCTGGTCAAAAAAGATATCGAGAAGTCGTCTCATGTTCCAATTGTACGGATTATCAATCTCGAAGGTTAAACATTAAATATCGTGCAAAAGAAGGTTCTAAACCAATTGGTTTTGTTCATACCTTAAATTCAACTGCAATCACAACTACACGACCTATGGTTGCTATTCTTGAAAATTATCAGCAAAAAGATGGGACAGTCTTAATTCCAAAAGTATTGCAAAAATACACTGGATTCAAAGAAATGAAACCTAAGAAGAAATAAGAACCAAAACCATATATTAGTAATAACGATAGGTCAAGAGTTTATCTTATGGTTTGCTCAAATTCAGGATATCGATTAATTCGATCCCATGTTTTTCCATATTCCCATATTTACTTAATTGACCCTTAATTCCATTATTCAGAACTTCTTCAATAATATTTTCTTCATTAATTAGGAATGTATAACGACCTGAAAATTTGTACAATCCAGCAAATTTCTTTCTTGTCAGTTCATATGAATCAGAGATCCTTGCTTTTTTATCACTTACGAATATGAATTTAACACCATATTCGATTAGAAATTTTTCCTGTTTTTTCTCTGAATCAGTTGAAATTCCAAAAATTTCTGCAACCCCAGCTTCTTTCAAATCATCATAACTTTCTTGAATTGAACAAACTTCCTTTGTACAAGTGGAAGTAAAAGCTCTTGGAAAGAAAAAAACTATTTTTCTACCAGTTAGATTATGAAATTCTTGTTGATTTCCATTCTTGTCCTTATATGTAAAATTTGGAGCTTGATCTCCTTTTTTTAACGCCATCAGTAAATCGAAAATTATTTTGAATATTTTAATTGTATTTACTAGAGTTCAATATCGAGTTATAAGAAATGAGCTATATTTCTAAATTCTTCGATTAAATACAAATAATAATTAATTCGTTGATTAATCGCTTCTTCTCATTAAAAGAATATAGAATCCTTGTCCCCAATTTCTAAAACTTACAAAAAATCGAAATCAAACAGATAACATATTTATTTCTTAGTATAATTTACAAATACGGAGAAAAAAAATGGCATCTGCAACACAATTACAAAAATTTACCGATTTCGATCGCCTATTTATCTGGAAGAACTTCATTATTACATTGTTGGGTAGTATCGCAGCCTTTTCGTTGACTTATTATTCGGAAACGATTGTGGATATGAAAGAATCTGGTCCACCTTTTGGTTTTTCCTTAAGTTTTAGTGTTATCATAACTTTCTTGAATTGAACAAACTTCCTTTGTACAAGTGGAAGTAAAAGCTCTTGGAAAGAAAAAAACTATTTTTCTACCAGTTAGATTATGAAATTCTTGTTGATTTCCATTCTTGTCCTTATATGTAAAATTTGGAGCTTGATCTCCTTTTTTTAACGCCATCAGTAAATCGAAAATTATTTTGAATATTTTAATTGTATTTACTAGAGTTCAATATCGAGTTATAAGAAATGAGCTATATTTCTAAATTCTTCGATTAAATACAAATAATAATTAATTCGTTGATTAATCGCTTCTTCTCATTAAAAGAATATAGAATCCTTGTCCCCAATTTCTAAAACTTACAAAAAATCGAAATCAAACAGATAACATATTTATTTCTTAGTATAATTTACAAATACGGAGAAAAAAAATGGCATCTGCAACACAATTACAAAAATTTACCGATTTCGATCGCCTATTTATCTGGAAGAACTTCATTATTACATTGTTGGGTAGTATCGCAGCCTTTTCGTTGACTTATTATTCGGAAACGATTGTGGATATGAAAGAATCTGGTCCACCTTTTGGTTTTTCCTTAAGTTTTAGTGTTATCATAACTTTCTTGAATTGAACAAACTTCCTTTGTACAAGTGGAAGTAAAAGCTCTTGGAAAGAAAAAAACTATTTTTCTACCAGTTAGATTATGAAATTCTTGTTGATTTCCATTCTTGTCCTTATATGTAAAATTTGGAGCTTGATCTCCTTTTTTTAACGCCATCAGTAAATCGAAAATTATTTTGAATATTTTAATTGTATTTACTAGAGTTCAATATCGAGTTATAAGAAATGAGCTATATTTCTAAATTCTTCGATTAAATACAAATAATAATTAATTCGTTGATTAATCGCTTCTTCTCATTAAAAGAATATAGAATCCTTGTCCCCAATTTCTAAAACTTACAAAAAATCGAAATCAAACAGATAACATATTTATTTCTTAGTATAATTTACAAATACGGAGAAAAAAAATGGCATCTGCAACACAATTACAAAAATTTACCGATTTCGATCGCCTATTTATCTGGAAGAACTTCATTATTACATTGTTGGGTAGTATCGCAGCCTTTTCGTTGACTTATTATTCGGAAACGATTGTGGATATGAAAGAATCTGGTCCACCTTTTGGTTTTTCCTTAAGTTTTAGTGTTATCATAATTGTTGCAGTTTACACAAGGAACATCGCTTCGGCGGGTGTTGTGGGATTAGTTGCAGGAATAGGGGTAGTTTCACCAACTGGAGGTGAAGTAGAATGGGCTCTTGGATATATTGCTATATCTTTCTTATTTTCCTTGATATTAGCTCTACTTGCAGATAAGTTACTACTCGTAATGTCTTGGATTAAGTTTCATCTCCTAATTGCATTAACGTTTACAATCTTTTTATTGGGACTAAGTATAGTATCAGAAGCTGAAAAAGATGAATATACATCCAGAAGCATTGATATTGTTGGTAGCAATGATTATAACATCGGTAATGATTTACCAATTTTAGAAATAATAACTTTCAGTGTACTTATGCTTGTCATATTAATAATATATCTAATTACTCGGAACCCATTAATTCTCGATAGTGCTAGTACATTCAAATATGAAGTGTTCGGAGCTTTATTTTTATTGTTTGGTCAAGCAATTTCGTTTATCATGCTTTTAGGATTTACAGAAACAATAAGTCAAACACGAATGGAAGAAATATCCCGAAAGCCTAATCACCTTGAATCAGTAGGAGATATGTTTTCCCATAATGGTATAGGAAATTTCTATGCAGTGGTAATATCGGTAAATATGTTTGTACTGTTATCAATCGTTGTCGTTTTCACCGCAGTTGGATTGTCATTATTAGCGATTGCTAAACATAAAGGAAATGTAGAAGGGATGAAAGGAGGATCTGATATTGCATTTTTAGCCGCACCTATTGGATTAATGCTCTTCCATCTTATCGGTTCCTTTTATTTACAGGATTTCCTTTATCCAGATGGCTTTTTTATTTCAGTAGAACTTTTAGTCATGTTCTCAACAATGATTTGGGCTGTATTATTCTATAGTCAGATTATTGCAAGAATTGTATTATATGCTCTTGATAATATTCTCCCACAACGCTAAACTGGATGGAAGTAACATTTTTAACAGATATAATAATTTCATTTCTCGACAGAACTGGGACCATCTCAAGTTTATTCAGATATTAACTACTGTAATGGTATTTAATATCTTATTTTTCTTCTCTTGGATTTTCATTTTATCATATAATGGATTAGTTTCTCAAGAATATTTAGAAACTTCAGTGACTTCGATCAGTAGAGGAATATTATGGGGAGGCATAACCGGAATTGTTGTGGCATTTCTAATTTTATTGCCTAAATATATCAAAAAGGAATGGGATTTACATATAGTTGTTCCATATTTCTTGACCATCCATCTCGCATTATCTGTTATCTATATCATAGGTGGGTTAGTGATATTAAAACAAGAATTGCTATATAAATATGGATTAGGATTTGGATTCGTAATAGGAGGTTTAATTGGTATCATTGCTTATATGGGAGAAGTTCACATTGAACACAGAAAAAAGGAAGATGAGGAGGATGTTGAATTACTTGAAGATAATATCTAAATTTTACCCATTTTTCTATTCCATTGGATTTTGTTCCTCTTGGTTAACTTTTAAAAATACAAAATCCATCGTCAAATTATGGTCAGTCTAGAAAAAACACCTAATGCCACTTACATAGATACTGATGATCTAAGTCTAGTTGAATTTAGAAAAGAAGGGAAATTAGGCATAATAGAGCTAACAAATAATCGTAAAATGAATACTTATTCTCATGCTTTTTTTCAACAAATGGACAAGGCAATTCTAGAAGCAAGGTATGATGATGAAGTTAAAGTTATTCTTGTAAGAAATCGAGTAGCGGGTGCATTTTCTGCTGGTGCTGAAATTGTATATCTTCAAGCTTGTACGTTAGGTACTAAGGGAAATTTCTGTCTTCATGGTAATGAAACGCTTACTAAGTTCGAGCAAACACCTAAAGTTATCGTAATGGCGTTAAATGGCCATGCAATAGGTGGAGGTCTAGAAATTGCCCTATCGGGAGATATTAGAATTATGTCAAGAAATCCCAATCCTGATAAAAATTACCTCATTGGATTACCAGAAGCAACCTTAGGAGTGTTACCAGGAACAGGAGGTACTCAAAGGTTAGCTCGATTGGTAGGAAATTCAAGAGCAATCGATATGATGATAATGGGTAAAAATCTTACTCCAGATGAAGCTGAAAAAATTGGATTAGTCAACTATGTTCATGATGCTGATGTTTTTGAAGATAAAGTAATGGAATATGTTAACCGGTTATTAGAAATGCCAGCTTTAACAATAGGTTTAATCAAACGAGCCGTGGTTTCTGGCACAGAGATGTCATTACATGAAGGATTAACACTCGAGAGAGAATTGCAAAATCGTTTATTTGCTCACCCAAATGCAATGGAAGGCACATCAGCATTTCTTGAGAAACGAAAACCTGTTTGGAAATAATACATATTTCAATTTATCAGTTATCAGAATTATAATTATTTAATCATTGCCAGTTCAAGAACTGTATCTCTAATTACTTGTCTAGAAATATCTAGTTCTTTAAGACTAAGCCGTTCATTAGTTTGGTGCAACAATTCTGTTGAACCTGGACCATATATTGCAAAAGACATATTTTTATTTCCTATAAATTCAGCAGCATCTGTTGCATAAAACATTCCCCCTAGGGTTGGTTTAACTCCTGTATACTTTTCACTGTAATCGGCCAGTTTATCACCAAGTTCAGTGGTTGAGCTTATCAAAGCAGGTTTATTTATAGTATTGTTGTCTTTCAGTTCGTATCTGATCCCATCACTTGAGTTGTTCACTAGAATTTCTTTTAATCTTGAAAGAACTAGTTCATTTTCAACTCCTGGAGTCATTCGATAGTCAATACTCATTTCAGCCATTTCAGGGACAACATTTGCAACTGTCCCTCCTTGTATAACACCAATGTTTAGAGTACTTTTGCCAAGTTCGGGAGTCGATACATCAGGTAGAATTCCATGCAATTTTGGCATCAATCTAGCAAGTGCTTCAATTGCATTATGACCTAAATCAGGTCTCGAGGCATGTGCTTGTTTCCCGTAAGCTAGCACATTACCAAAGATAATGCCTTTTTCCATAATTGCAACTCCTAAACTAGTCGGTTCGGCAATTAAGAGATGTTCCGCATTTTCCATAAGACCTTTTTTAACAAAATTATGAGCACCTAATAACCCAACTTCCTCATCTGCTGTGGCTGCTAGAATAACTTCATACTGAAGGTCATCTTCATGTATGAGAAGCTCAACCATAACACCAGCAAGTGTACCAGTTCCACCCTTCATATCTACGCTGCCTCTTCCCCACAACTTTCCATCAACAATTTTTCCTGAAAAGGGGTGATGGGTCCATATATCAGGATTACCTATAGGTACAGTATCCATGTGTCCTGAAATAATGATTTTCTTTGCATTTGAAGGTCCGATTCTCACCTCGACATTTGCTTTTGTTGGCTCATATTCATCAAGCTTGACAGAATACCCATTTTCAATTAAAAATTCTTGATATATTGATGCAACTTCAATTGTTGATGTAGTTGAATCAGTTTGTACCATCTTTTGAACTAGATTTTGAACCTTGAGTCGCATTGATAACTAATTTGAATTAACTTGAATAAGATATAGATACTCAAACGTTTATTCTATTTAGTTTCTTGAATTGATTTAATGACGAATTCGGATTATATTATATTAGACAAGAAAAGAATCTGGTATAAAATAAACTAAAATCATTAAATAAAAGGCACTTACAATAATTCGTATCAATGTGACGTACCCAATGGTTTTGATAAATTCACCCCAACCAACTTTTGTTCCTGTCTCTTTGTATAATATCCCAAGTCCTAATACCGCAGGTGGAGCACCAATCGGGGTAAAACCTCCCCCTAAATTCGTTCCAATTATTAATGCCCAAATCAAGGGACCCATTTTGAGGTTAGTATTTTCATTTGAAATATTAATTAATATTGGAGTCATTGCAACTGCTAATACCATATTATCTAATATCCCACTGAAAATTGAACTAAAAGCTAGCATTATCAATGATGCAACTAAATTATTATTTCCCAGGATACCTAAAAGCAGATCTGTCAGTAATTCTAAAACACCTATAAGTTCTAATCCTTTTACTATAATAAATAACGATGCGAAGAAGGTAATTAAACCCCAATCGAGTTTCGTAAGTATATTATCTAAATTTTTACCAGACACGAAAGTCATTATTAGCCCCCCTCCTACTGCAATAACTGCAATCTCCATTCCAATCCTATCAGATAACAGCAATAGTATCATAGTTATTCCAAAAACTATGGATGTCCGCTGAAAACTTTTTTTATCTTTGACAAAGTTCCATTCATTAAATGATTGTAGATTTTCAATTTTTTCCTCTTTTACAGTCATTTCTTTTATGTTATACATTCGCATCATCATCTTCATGCTTATGAAAAATAATATTATTGAGAGAGGAGCAGATATTAGAGTAAACTGAATAAAAGTGATACCGAAAGGGATGGCAATGATTAAATTTGTAATTGCAGAAATTAGTGTAGTAAGTCCACCAGTATTCGTAACCACAATCTCCATCATTATGAATGCTTTAGGATCTAGCTCAAGTTCATTACATGCAACAATCGTTAATGCCCCTGCAATTAATATTGCTGGAATGGTTCCAATAACAGCTGATAGACCAAATGTTAATAATCCTAATGCCCAGTAAAGTTTCATTGGGTCTCCCTGAGTTGCTTTAAGTATTTTAACAGATATAAATTGAAAAATTCCAACTTCTGAGGCGACTGCCACAATCAATAGATTACCAAACAATATAGCCAAAATTAAATAATCATTTCCGAGTTCTTCAGAAATAAACGTTCCTTGATCGAATATTCCAAGAATATTTCCTAAAACAAGAGTACTCAGAGCTCCAAGACCTGCAGCCATGGTTTTATCAAAATCTTTTTTGATAATATAATAATAGGTAAGTACAAAATTAATCAAAAAAATTGTCAGGTGGAAGTAATTGATATTAGAGAAAACTTCAACCATAATAATTCTCTCCTATATTATCGCTAATACTCCCAAACCTTGTTTAATTGCAATTTTAATAACTCCAAGTGATCGAGAATCAAATTTATCTTCTCCTACATTTTTGGGACTTACTACAAGAATATCACCATCCAAATCACGTAAAACAGCTTCTAGCTCTTGATCAATTTGCCCAAAATGTATTTTTAGATCTGGAGATTTATTAAAAATTCTAATTTGTTTTATTTGATTAGAAATTTTTTCTGTAATTTGTTCCCGTAGTCCTTTTTCATCTTTTTGTCCTTCTGGAGAACTATCTGCAAGATTAAGTGTATGTTGACTGATAATAACGCAAAAACTCACATTAACTGAAGTGCCCTGAAAACATCCTTGAATTGTTTTGATAATTTTCCTATATTCAACCTCTACCTCTCCTCCTTCAATAAAACAAACTAGATTTCGAGCATCAGTGAATTTATTCTCGCCTTCAAGGAATACAAGTGAATTGTCATAAACATGCCGTAAAATTAAACTTTCAATATTAGAAATTCCGATCTCTTCGTTCCACTTACGATCTTCCATTAAATTTGGCTTCCAATAAACTAGATTTGGATTGTACTCATCAATATATTTGTTTATTTCTTGAATTAAATTATAATCTCGATTTGACTTTTCCAAGAAAAATTCAGTCAATGCGTCCACGTCTTCTATTGAAAATTCAGTTATTTCTTCCGCACTTACTTGTCTAATGTCTCGATATTCAATTAAGAAACTCTTCAATGTCTCATCAAATAGGATTGCCACATTTTTCGACTTTAATTCCTTAATTTTGTTTGAATGAGCTCGCAGAGAGTCAAGTACTGACAATTCCTCTTCTTCTGATCGATTAAACATGGAACCTTTAAGATTATAGAGGTAAACTTTCGTGTATTCAGAATTGAATCTTTTAGCTAATATTTCCGTTATTGCAAATCTTTCATCAAGATCATCAAATCCATCAGTAATGACAAGGATTCTAGACAAATCAAAGGAAAATTCTTTATCGACTATTTCAACTTTAGATCCTTCTAAATCCTCTTTCATGTGTGAAAATAGATCAGATGACACATTATTTATTTCGGTTTTTAAGATATAAACTATATGAATAATCACAAATTTGTTTGCCAATCTTGTTTAAATTCTAAATATTTCAATATCTATTTGTTAATTCAATTATTCTTACTAGATTTTTGAACAAAATTATAGTGGCTCTCCTCTAATAGCTAAAAAATAAAATATCAATTCATTTTAGAAAAGCAAATAATTATTAATTTGAATTTTTCTTCGAACTTTTTCAAAATATTCCCAAGTCACTTTTGAAAGGTGGGGTGTCAATCCCAAGAGATTCACATAATCCAGAAATTTCTTTGTAGTACCTATCCCGCATTTCTTCATTTTGCCATCTTTTAATACCAAGTTCTTGAGCTAATTCTGCATTTTTACTGTCTGAATTCCCAAACATATCTAGAGCTTTTGGGATCCAATAATTGACTGCTTCTTGCACATCTTCAATAGTCCCAGGAATATCATCTCTCTCAATAATTTTCCTTAAACCATTGAATCCAAATCCGATATGTAGTTGTTCTTCATTAAGCATTAAGGGTATTTGTCTTGCTAAAGGAGCAAAAGAACATTCATAAAACGATTCTAATTGATATAAGCCAACTCGATCCACGAAACAAGTAAAAGCACATACATGGGCCCAATTTTTAAACTCATAATTGAAGGCATCCAATGTATGTTCACCCATTCTTCTCTTCATGAGCTTATCAATTGCCCTCTCACCATCAGCACCAAATTCTTTTAGAAGCCGAATCATTGTCAATCCATGACGAACTTCATCGGTAACGATTCTGGAAAGAACCCAACGATCCTCTGCAGTAGGGGCGTCAGTTTGCCAATCACGATGTTGTTCAACACTTGCAAATTCGGTATCAGCCTGGACAAATAACATTTTCAACAAAAGGCTCCGATATTCTTCGGGTAACTCCATTGGAGTTTCGAATTTTCGAATTTTCTTGTATTTACCTGTTTTAATACCTCTAGTACTCATTTTACTATCTCTAAATAATTAATATTAACGTGTAATATAAAGCTTAAGCTTTTGGATTAACGATTAAGGGTATTTGTCTTGCTAAAGGAGCAAAAGAACATTCATAAAACGATTCTAATTGATATAAGCCAACTCGATCCACGAAACAAGTAAAAGCACATACATGGGCCCAATTTTTAAACTCATAATTGAAGGCATCCAATGTATGTTCACCCATTCTTCTCTTCATGAGCTTATCAATTGCCCTCTCACCATCAGCACCAAATTCTTTTAGAAGCCGAATCATTGTCAATCCATGACGAACTTCATCGGTAACGATTCTGGAAAGAACCCAACGATCCTCTGCAGTAGGGGCGTCAGTTTGCCAATCACGATGTTGTTCAACACTTGCAAATTCGGTATCAGCCTGGACAAATAACATTTTCAACAAAAGGCTCCGATATTCTTCGGGTAACTCCATTGGAGTTTCGAATTTTCGAATTTTCTTGTATTTACCTGTTTTAATACCTCTAGTACTCATTTTACTA